>JAEUKG010000451.1 GCA_016794325.1 Myxococcales bacterium
ACAGCACCGGCGGCGGCGGCTCGTTGACGTCGACGTCCTCGGCGCGAGCGCTCGAGGGCGCGGACGCTCCGAGGCCCGCCGCGACGATGAGCGCGGCTCCCACGAGGCGGCGACGGAGGCGTGAGCTGGCGCCGGCCGACATCGCGATCAGTCCGGGACCGGGCCGAAATACGCGTCGGCGAACTTGCGCACGATGCGCGTCGTGCGCGGATCGCCCCACGGCGGCGGATCCTGGACGCCGTCGTAGAGGTGCGCGACGCCGACGATGAAGCGCGTCACGTCGTCGCGGAGCTCGATGTTGCCCGTGCCGCGGAGCTTGAACACGTAGCCCGCGCGCTGGTCCTTCTTGAAGCGCCGGTAGAGCTCGCGCTTGCCCTCGAAGTAGGCGTACGCCGCCGCGCGCGTCCCGAACTGCCCCATCGAGGCGACCACGCGCTTCGGGTCGTAATAGTACGCCGCCGGCAACGCCTCGTTCATCGGCACGCCGAGCCACTGCTTCACCACGTTGAGCGCGGGGTGATCGCGAGCCGGGCCCGGCTCGCGCGGAGGGGCTCCGCCGGCGCGCTGCGAGAGCTCGACGAACTCGGTGCAGAAGAGCTTGTCGTGCTCGTTCCAGCGGAAATACGCGTCGAACTCGGTCTTCCGCCGGTGGTGGTCGCGAACGAAGTCGGCGACCTTGGCGCCGTCGACGCCCGGCGGGAGATCGATGACCTCCGCGTACAGGTTGGGCATCACGTACTCGAAGAGCCGGCGGCGCGCGACGCGCCCCTGCACGTTGTCGAGCACGCGCTCGTGGAACGGGAAGGTCACGATCTCGGCGGCGATCTCGTAGACCCAGGCCTCCCCCTCCTCCATCACCACGACGCCGCCGTGGGTGAAGTTGTAGAACTGGTCCGGCATCAGCATGAAGCCGAAGCTCGTCGCCTCCGGAGACTCGGTGAGGATCACCTGCCCCGACTTGAGCGGCATGCCGGCGTAGGTCGGGGGGTTCTCCGGGTCCTTCTTCACCTCGTAGATGTTGAGGCGCGGCAGCTGCATCGTCCCGCATCCGGTCGCGCCGAGCGCGGCCACCATGGCGAAAACACTCACGAATCGGGTGAGGGTGCTCACGGGGTGCCTCCGTCCTGGGTCGACGCCGGCGAGGCCGGCGCGCCGTCGGCCGACGCGTCGGCGGCGGCCGGGAAGATCACGGTGCGCGCCGTCGTCGGCATGTCGCCCATGCGCTGGGTCAAGGGCGCGGCCCCGTCGGCCCCGGCCTCGGGGCTCGCGTCCTGGCCAGCGTCGAGCTCGCCGGGGAGCCGAGCGAGGTCGGCCTCGGTCACGTATCCCATGGGGGATGGAGCGTCGGTGCGCCGACGGAAGTTGTTCTTCTCGTAGGGCTGCGCGGGGGCGAACTGCGCCTCGACCTCGCCCGGGATCTTCACGCAGGCGGCCGCCAAGGCGAGGAGCACCACCACCAGCGCCGCGCGAACGTGGAACGTGGACCTCATTCGACCGGCACGTCTAGCCGAGTTTTGGTTACCCTGCATCCATGAAACCGGGCCTGTCTGCCGCGCTCGTCGTCGCCGCGCTCACGTTCGCTGGGGCCGCGAGCGCGCAGCTCAAGTGGGAGGCCGCCGGCAGCGTCGGCGCGGGGGCGCGGTTCAAGACCGGAGGCCCCGGGGCCGAGCTCGGGCCGGCGTTCGGCCTCGACGCCCACGTCGCGCTCCTGCCCCTCGTGCGCGTCGGGGGCTACCTCGCCCACGACATCGCCCCCGAAGACGGCGCGGCCGCCCGGCGCGCATTCGGCGGCGGGGCGAGGGTGAAGCTCATGTCCCCGTGGCCCCGCGGCGACTTCCAGGGCTGGATCTTCGCGGGCTTCGGCTACTCGGGGATCACCCGCGCGGGGTACCGCGGGGTGGCCACGGCCTCGCGCACCCCCGGCGAAGCGCCGGTCCCGCAGGTGGTCGACGTCGCCAGCGCCGGCGGCGGCCTGTTCGAGGTCCCCTTCGGGGTCGGCGCCGCCTACCGCGTCGCGCGCCCGTGGAAGATCCAGCTCGAGCTGAGCGGGCGCCCCGGCGTCGGCGCCTTCGGCTCCGTCTACGGCGACCGGGCGTACACGACGCTCGGCGGGGTCCAGGGGTTCTTGCCGGCGTCGAACCGCGACGCCTTCGGCTTCTTCGCCGTCCTCGGGCTCGGCTACGAGCCGTGAGGGGCGGGCCCCGCCATCGGCGATTTCCGGTCCGCGCCCGCTGTGGTACGTGAACAGAGCGATTTCATGCCGGGCGCAGAAGACAAGGCGGATCCCAACGCGCCGACGGCCCACGAAGGGCCGCACGGGACGCCGCAGCCCAGCAAGCACCCGGGGGGGCGCCCCGGCGGGCCTCTCGCCCTCATCGGGATGACGCTGAGCGATCGCTACAAGATCGAGCGCCTCCTCGGCGAAGGGGGCATGGGCGCGGTGTACCAGGCCGAGCACACCCACATGCGCAAGCGCATGGCGATCAAGGTGTTGCACCCGGAGATGAGCCGCCTCAGCGAGGTCGTCGCGCGCTTCGAGCGCGAGGCGATGGCGGCGGCGCACATCGACCACCCGAACGTCGCCACCGCCACCGACTTCGGCAAGCTCGACGACGGCTCCTTCTTCCTCGCCCTCGAGTTCATCGAGGGCCAGAGCCTCCGCGACGTGGTGGCCGAGGGCGCCCTCCCGCTCGGGCGCGCGCTCCACGTGACCCGCCAGATCGCGTCGGCGTTGTCGCGAGCGCACGCGCTCGGCATCGTGCACCGCGATCTCAAGCCCGAGAACGTGATGCTCGTCGAGCGCGACGGCGATCCCGATTTCGTGAAGGTCCTCGATTTCGGCATCGCCAAGGTCCCGGTGGGCGAGCTCGCGCAGAGCTCGACGGATCCGGGCGCGCCCGTGCTCACCCAGGCCGGCATGGTCTACGGCACCCCGGAGTACATGGCGCCCGAGCAGGCGCTCGGTCAGCCGGTCGACAAGACGGCCGACCTCTACGCGCTCGGCATCATGGCGTACGAGATGCTCACCGGGCGGCGCCCCTTCGAGGAGGCGAGCAAGGTGAAGCTCCTCGGGATGCACGTCACCGCGCCCGTCCCGCCGATGGCCACGACGGCGCCGCTCGCGAACGTGCCCCCCGAGGTGGAGCAGATCGTCCTCCGCCTCCTCGCGAAGGAAGCCACCGAGCGCACCCAAGACGCGAAGGACCTCATCGACGAGCTTCAGGCGGTCGCGCCGGTGCTCCTCGCGCAGGGCCGCCTCGAGGCGTCGCAGGTCGCGCGGCTCGCGCCCGCGTCGTCGGCCGCGCCCAACCCGCCGTCGCCCTCGCTGACGCCGGTGCCGTCGGCGGCGCGCCTCGCGACGCCGCTGTCGACCCAGATGCAGACGAAGGGCGGCGACGACAAGGGCCGCACCAACGGCAAGATCGTCGCGATCGGCGTGGTCGGGGCGATCGTGCTCCTCTTCGTCGTGGTGTCCAGCGTCGCGATTTCACTCGGGAAAGACCGGACGGGCCTCAAGCCGCCGCCGAGCGCCACGGGCGCGCGATCGTCCCCGACGGCGACGGTGAGCGTGCCCTCGACCGCGACGAGCGCGGCCGCGCTCACCCCTGAGGAGCGCGTGGCCGAAGCGCAGAAGCTGATCGACCGCGGCGACTATGCGAGCGCGATCGACAAGCTCAAATCCCTCGACGCCGAGATCGAGGGCCGCGCCGACGTGCACGAGGGCCTGGTGAAGGCCTACGTCGCGACCCACCGGCCCGCCGACGCCATGCGCGAGGTGGGGCTCTTGCTCGCGGCCAAGCCCCAAGCCGCCGACGACCTCAAGATCCGGATCGCGGTGCGCGACACCGCCATCGGCCAGGACAAGCCCGCGGCCGACGTCGCGTTCAAGCTCCTCGAAGACAACATGGGGACGACCGGGCTCGACGACCTCTTCGACATCGCGTACGGCGTCTCGGGAGCGCAGTATCCCGACGCGGCCAAGCGGGCGCAGAAGGAGCTCACCCGGCCCGAGCTCCGCGCCAAGATGACCCCGGCCCTCGCGGTCACCGTCGACGTCGTCCAGGCCGGGACCTCCTGCAACCTGCGAAAGCACCTCGAGCGCGCGGCGACCGAGGGCGACGGGCGCACCCTCGCCCAGCTGAAGAGCATCAAGGTCGGCCCGAAGCCCACCGGCTTTCGCCGCGACCCGTATGCGTGCGTGCGGGGCGACGACCTCCCCAAGGCGGTCAAGGCGCTCGAGGCCCGCGTCGGCGACAAGCGCTGACGGCCCAGCGGCTCACAGGGGCTTGATGCCCCCGACGTCGAAGCCGCCCGAGATCTGGAGCTGGTTGTACGGGATGCACTGGGCCGACGCGCTCACGCCTTGCTGCATCGACGCGCCGTCGAGCTTCCAGTGTTGGTTCTCTTGGTGGATGCGGACCGCCTCGCCGTAGCCGGCGAAGTGCCCCTTCATGCCGGTCAACATGCAGATCCCCTTCGAGATGGGCATCATCCAGTTCGACGGCTCGCCCTGACGCCAGCGGAAGGTGGTCGTGCCGCCGGGCGCGGGCTCGAGCTTGAAGCTCCGACCGGTGTCGATGCACATCGCGCGGCCGTAGGGCGCCTGCGACTCCCACCAGCTCCCGATGCCCCAGAAGCCACCCACCGAGCGACCCGTGCCCGAGACCCGCCCGTACCAACCCGACGCGTCGCGATCGACCGCGACCTCCGCCATGGCGCTGTCGAAGCCGTGGAGCGTCCCCGCGAGCGCGCCCGAGAGGTAGCAGAGCGACGTGCCGCTCCAGAGGCGCCGCCAGTCCGCCGGACTCTCCACGTGCGCCCCCGGATGACGCTCGGTGAGCTCGAGGCCGAACGTCCAGCCCTCGTAGGTGGAGACCTTGCGGCCCGCGCCCACCGGGCGGAAGTCGCTCCAGAGGGAGCAGCGCGCGGTCGCGGTCACCGCCGGGCTCGTCTGCAGGTGCCACCGGTCGTCGGCGCCGACGTAGAGCTTGACCTCTTCGGGCCCGGCGACGCGGACGTCGGGCGACTGCATGTCGAGGTTGCCGGTGACGCCGGTGAGGTAGCAGAACGCGAGGCTCGAGTACCAGAGGTCGATGGTGCCCCCGTTCGACACGTACTCCTTGTCGATGATCGCCTGCGACGTCGAGTCGACGGCCTCGGCGGAGTCGGGGTCCACCGGCGCCGCGCAGCCGGCGCCGAGGGCGGTGGCGAAGACGAGAGACGACGCGACGAGGGAGCGACGAACCGTGTGTTTCATGAGGCGACGTTTTGCTCGAGCCGGCGACGCCGAGCATGTCCACCGATCGGGCGACAGCTCGCGCGCACGGGCCGCGAGCGAGCGCGGATCGGGCGTGATTTCCGCGGGTTCACGCGGGAGCGCCGACCTCGGCGGCGGCGCGAGCTCACGGCCCGCTCACGCAACGCTCAGCGCGCGCGCCGGTATCCGAGCGCGAGGAGCACCCCGCCGAGCGCGATCGCCGCGACGCTGAGCGCGCCGGCCCACTTCGCCCAGCGGAACGGGCTCGGTGTATCATACACGGGACGCAGGCTCACGTACGCGGGGCCTGGCCCGTGCACCGTGGCCGTCACGTCGTAGCGGTCGCCTCCTTCGGCCGTCACGTCGACGCGGCAGAGCCCGCCGTTCGAGGCGTCGTGGAGCTTCGTCCCCCGCGGCCCTGTCACGTCGAGCACGCACCCTCGCACTTCGCTCCCCCAGACGTCGATGGTGTAGGGGCCGGAGCTCCGTATCGGGATGGTCCCGACCGAGGGCTTGCCGTCGGTGGCCGGCTCGAGCTGGTGGATCGGCGTCGGCGGCTCGTAGCCGGCGAGGACGACGAACGCGACGACGACCACGCCCACGATCGTCAGCACCACGCCGAGCGCGCCGGCGCTCACCGCGATCCAACCCAACGCGCGGGCGGGCATGCTCATCGGGCCGATGGTAGCGCCGGCGCGGCCGCGCCGCCTCGGCAGCGGCGCGAAGAGCCGAGAAAAATCCCCATGCAGGAGCGCGGGCGCGCCCTCGTCGAAGGCTGTACGAGGAATCCATGCGCCATCACGCCTTCGCCACCGCCGCCACCGCCTTCGCGCTCGTCGCCCTGTCGTCGCACGAGAGCCGCGCCGAGGGGCCCGAAGACCCGCCGGAGGGGTATCGACCGCACGTCCTCGACTACGTCACCTACTCCGGTTCGGCGATCGTCGCGAGCGCGTCGCGGCTGGCGCACGAGCGGCCAGCGTCGGTGACGCGCACGGCGCCCGGGGTGTACCGGGCGCTCCTCACGGGGACTCAATACGCCAACGTCCAGGCCTCCGCGTACGGCGCCGTGCACGGCTTCTGCAACGTCGACTCGTGGACGCCGGAGGCGCCCGGGCTCACGATCGTCGTGCGGTGCTTCGACGCCGCGGCGCGCCCGCAGGACATGGGGTTTTCGGTGGTGGCGATGTGGCAGGGCAACACCCCGCCGGTGTCGACCTTGCGCTACGGATGGATCGCGCAGCCGATGTCGCAGTCGGAGACCGCGCGCCAGCCGATGCTCTACCGCAGCGGCGTCTTCGTGAACGGGCCGTCGATCGTCGTGCGGACGCCGCCGCCGGTGCTGAAGCGGACCGCGGCCGGCGCCTACACCACGCGGAGCGGGAGCGAGACCGCCCTCTGGTTCGCGACCCCGACGGGCCCGCTCCCGCGCCGCTGCCGCGGCTACACGACCCCGAACGAAATGGGCGTGCAGTGCAGGGCGATCGACACCGGCGCTCCCGCCGACGCGACGGTCTCGTTCGCGGTGCTCAAGGACGGCACGCTCACCCCGCGGGTGAGCGAAGGCGGGTACGCGCGCTTCGCGGCGAACGGGCAGCCCTTCCCGAACGTCGGCGGCGCCGGGACCACCGCGTGGAGCTCGAACGGCGGGCGCGTGAGCGCCGTCCGCGAGGCCGCGGGCCGCTACCGCGTCCGCTTCGAGCGCCACGCGTCGATCACGCCGGGCGTCGCGCTCGTGAGCGGCGGGTGCCGGGTGACGGGGCTCGCCAACGAAGGCGGTGACCGCGTCGTCTCCGTCGACTGCAACGCCGACGCCGACTTCGACGTCATCCTGGTTCGCTGAGCCGATCGGCCCGCGCGATCGGGGCGCGCCTACTCCGGGATGCCGAAGCGCGGCTTGTCCTTGCGGATCAGCTCGACGTAGGCCTCGGAGGGGAGGTGCGGCTCGATCTCGCCCTTCGCGATCGCCTCCTCGAGCTTCTTCTTGATGTCGCCGATGAGGCGCGACGGCTTGAGCGCGAAGGCGCGCATCACCTCGTCGCCGACGCCGGACGGCAGCGGCGGCTGCTTCGCGTCCTCGGCGGCGAGCTGGCTGATGCGCGCCGCGAGCTCCTCGATCTGCGACAGGCCCTTGCGCTTCTTCTCGGGCCGCTTGGTCGTGATGTCGGCGCGCGCGAGGCAGAGGAGATCGTCGAGGTGCTCGCCGAGCTCGCGCGCGAAGCGGCGCACCGCGCTGTCGGTCCACGACGGGTCGTACTGGTTCGCCCGCAGGTGGTGGAGGATGAGGAAGCTCACCGTGCTCTTCAGCGACGGCTCGTGGCTGAAGAGCGGGAGCCTGCGCTCCATCTTCTCGAACATGCGCGTGCCGACCTCGGCGTGGCCGAGGAAGTGCACCTTGCCGTCGGGCGAGATGCTCCGCGTCTTCACCTTCCCGATGTCGTGGAAGAGCGACGCCCAGCGCACCTCGATGCGCGGCACCGCCTGACGCACGACCTGCTTCGTGTGCTTCCACACGTCCTTGTGCCGCCACTCGCCGTCGCCGAAGCCCACCATCGCGTGGACCTCGGGCAGGAGGGCGCCGAGGACGCCGTTCGACAGGAGCACGTCGAGGCCGAGCTCGGGATCATCGCCCATCACCACCCGATCGAGGCGGCCGCGCACCTTGGCGAGGTCGAGCGCCACCGCCGCGCCGACGTCGGCGGGGGTCACGAGGACGGGGGCGCCGAGGAGAGTCCCCTTCTCGGCCGCGAGCGCGGCCTGCTCGATCGCGTCCATGGCGGCGTCCGGGCGACCGCCGGAGGTGTCGCCGACCGAAGCGCCGAGCGCCGGTTTCTTGGGGGTGAGCTCGCTCACGGGGGCCGGCTGTGTAGCATAGCTGCGCCCTCCCACAACACGGTCGCGTGTAGGGAAATGGCCTCCCGAACTGCTGTTGAGACGCGTTGGGGCGGCGGCGCTCCCGTTGAATTCAGCTAAAAAACGGTTCCTTCGGAGGAGGACCGTGCGGCAACTCGGGACATGGGCGATCGCGGGTTTCGTGGGCGTCATCGGCGTGGCGTGCGCTGGCGCGAGCGGCAGCGATCTCCTCGACGCTCCCGGCAGCTCGTCGGGCGCGTCCGGCGGCGCGAGCTCGGGGGCCACGTCGAGCGGCACGAGCGGCGCGACCTCGTCGGGCAGCTCCTCGAGCGGCGCGAGCTCCTCGGGCGCCTCGTCGAGCGGCGCGAGCTCCTCGGCGTCGAGCTCCGGCGCCTCGAGCGGCGACGCGGGCACGCCCGCCAAGATCAAATGCGGCGCCACGAGCTGCAAGCCCGGCGTCGAGATCTGCTGCCGCAAGCCCGGCATCCCCAACCCCGAATACGGTTGCACCGCGCCGAACGCGTGCAACGGCACCAACGCGCTGGCGATCCCCTGCGACGACGCCGCCGACTGCGCCGCCGCCGGCCAGACGGGCACGGTGTGCTGCGCGCGGACGATCAGCGCCATCGACTCCCGCGTCAACAAGATCACCTGCGAGAAGCCGTCGAACTGCGTCGGGGATCAGAGCGCGATCGTCTGCGATCCGAGCCTCCCCTCGACGGGCCAGTGCGCGGCCACGCTGTCGTGCAAAGCCAGTGTCGTGTCCCTCCCCGACTACAACCTCTGCCTGAGATGAGGTCTGCCTTGTCCCGCTCGCCCCTCGCCCCCCTCCGGTTCGCCGCGTTCGCCGCCATCGTGTCCTCCGCCGCCCTCGTCGCCTGCAGCGGCGCGAAGGAGAGCGATCTACTCTTCTCGGGAGAGTCCTCCACCTTCGGCAACGAGCCGAAGGCGGGCGCGTCGTCGAGCGGCACGAGCGGCACCTCCTCGGGCGAGTCGTCTTCCGGGGAGTCGTCCTCGGGCTCGAGCGGCGCGTCGTCGGGCGCCTCGTCGAGCGGCGCGTCGTCGGGCGGGTCGTCGGGCGCCTCGTCGAGCGGCGGGTCGAGCGGCACCTCCAGCGGCGGGTCGTCGGGCACGTCGTCGGGCGGATCGAGCGGATCGTCGGGCACGTCCTCCTCGGGCGGATCGAGCGGCTGGCCCGGCACGCCGAAGGACATCAAGTGCGGCAAGGAGCCCGGCGGCGCCGACCGCATCTGCTCCTCGCCCAACGTGTGCTGCGCCACCAAGGTGGGCAGCGGCGTCAAATACGGCTGCGACAACGTGTTCGGGTGCGGGGGCACCCCCATCTCGTGCGCGTCGAGCGCCGACTGCGGCGGGGCGACGCCGGTGTGCTGCGGCACCTTCGACACCAACGTGGGCTACCAGCGCGTCGCCTGCTCCACCGAGGCCGCCTGCACGGCGACCATCCCCAACGTTCAGATGCTCCGCTTCTGCGACAAAGCCGCGCCCGTCGACGAGTGTCTCGCCATCGGCAAGACGTGCCAGCCCTCGAGCAGCCTCCCCGGCTTCTACCGCTGCAACTGACGCCTCGGCGGCGCCGCCCGCCCGCTTGGCTCGCGCTCGCGCTCGGGGTGGTCGTCACCGCCGGGTGCGCGCGCGAGCGAGGGCAACGCGTGCATTCTACACACACTCCGCCGGCCGCCGGCGACGCGGGCCGCGCCGACGCGGAGAGCGCCGAGGCCGCGGAGCGCCCCAGCGCCGACGCGGGCCTCGAAGCGGGACTCGACGCCGGCGCCGCGCGGCCCCAACTCGACCCCGACGGCAACGACGACCCCGAAGACCCCGGCCCCGGGTCCATCCCCGCGAAGGGTCGGTTCACCCGGGTGGGGCGCCACCCGCTCGCGTGGCAGCGCATCTGCGATCTCACGCCGCACGAAGGCGCCCTCTACGGCGCCCACGCCAACCAGCCGCTCGGCACCGACGGAGCCACAGTCACGAGGTACGATCCGAACGACGCGAAGAAGCCGTTCTCGACCGCCTTCGACTGGAATCGCTTCGGCGAGCCCTCGAAGGGCGGCGGCGCGGGCCAAGGGTTCTTGCGGGTGCGCCGCATCGGCGGGCGGCTCTTCGTGGCCGACGCCGACCCGCCGTACAACGGCCTCGCGCTGGTGGAGTACGGCACCGAAGGCTACCTCTTCGTGTCCGATCCCAAGGGCGCGTTCGCGCCGCCTCGGGCGCCGCACTTCCGCCCGCCGGGGCCGCCCGACGCCGAGGGCCGCGCGGGCGCGGGCGTCGTCCCCCGCGCGTACCACGTGCTCGACGTCGTCCGCTTCCGAGGGCGCACCTACACCTCCACCGGCTCGGTGCCCCCCAAGGAGCGCGCCTGGTACGGGCCGTCGCCGGGCGCGCTCCACGTCGCGAGCGCCGACCTCAGCCGCTGGACCTACGAGGTCGACTATCCCTTCCCGTACAAAGAGGGCGTGTGGCGGCTGGGCTTCATGGTGCGCTTCAAAGACCGCCTCTACGCCGGCATCCAGGACTACGACTCGCGCGAGCCCTACGACTACGTCGTGTTCGCGCCGGCGCCGGGCTCCGAGCGCATCGAGCGCGCCGACGCCCGCCCCGCGCGGGTGAGCGACGCCGGCGCCGCCAAGACGCTCCGGTGGTACGCGACCGGCGGCAAGCTCTACTGGATCGCGTACGCCGACGGCGCGCTGCGCCTGCGCGTCACGAGCGACGGCGACACCTGGGACGCGATCGACCTCCCCCTCGGGGTAGGGCGGCCCACCGACGTCACGCGCTTCCGCGACGGCGTCGTCGTGCTCACCGAAAACGCGCTCCTCCGGCTCGACGGCGCCAAGGTCTCGGTGCTCGCGACCGTCACCGACAAGAAGACCCCGTTCGTCTTCGACGACGTCTTCTGCGCGGCGCCCCTGGCGGTGCTCGGCGGCGAGCTCTACGCCGGCGGCCAGCGCGACGGGGCGCTCTACCGCGTCGACTGGGACTGAACGATTGCGACGGGAGCGGTCGTGCGCCCGCGGAGCCAAGCGCGGACGCGGCCCGGTGTCCATGACGGGTGCGCACGTCGATCTCCCCCCTCGCCGCCGGCCTGTCGGCCGCGCTGTCGGTCGGCGTGCTCCTCGGGGGCCTGGCGCGAACGCTATCCGTTTTAGGATATAGCGAGCACCCCTCCGTGGCGCCGTTCATGCTTCGGCCGCTCGAGATCGCTTGCGTCCTCGCCCTCGCGACGGCCGGCCACCTGGTCGGGGCCCACGTCTGGCGCGCCGAGCTCGCTCGCACGGAGCGGAGCGCCCGACGGACGGTGGAGCTCGGCGATCCGCGCGGCTATCGGGAGGCGCCTCGCTGGTCGTGGCGCCTCGTCGACGAAGAGGGCGCGCGCGCTCGGCTGAGGGCCGCGCTCGGGCGGCGCGTCGCGTGGGGGGTCGCGCTCTCCCTGCCCATCTTCTTCGTCGGGCTGAGCCGGATCACGTACCGCTTCCACCCGAGCGAGCGCCCGAGCGCCCTCGATTTCGAGCTCTACTTCGCGCTCACCGCCCTCGTGGCGCTCTCGCACACGGCGGTGGCGCTGGGGGCGCGCGCGCGCGTCGCGCGCGCCCTGCGGCGGGTCGTCGGCGGCGCCTGAGCGGCGGGTCGGCGTCAGGCGCGCGCGGCCGGGGCCTCGGTGCTCGACAGCGGCGGCGGGATCACCGACGTCGGCGGATCGCTCGGGAACGCCTTGAGCTCCTCGCTCACCTTGCGCATCAGGTGCTGCTTCACGTGGAAGGGCAAGAACGCGCTCTTGAAGCCGTTCATGATGACCTGCTTGAGGTCGTCCATCGTGAAGCCGAGCTGGGTGTGGCAGAGCCACAGCTCCTTGGACACGGTGGTGTCGGTGACGAGCCGGTTGTCGGTGTTCACCGTCACCCGGAGGCCGAGGTTCTTGTAAAGCTTGATCGGGTGGCTCGCGAGATCGCGGATCGCGTTCGTCTGCACGTTGGACGACGGGCAGCACTCGAGCGGGATGCGGTGATCGTTCACGTAGTGGAGGAGATCGCCGTCCTCGCGGAGCCGGCACCCGTGGCCGATGCGGTGCGCGCCGCACACGTGGATCGCCTGCGCGATCGACTCGGGCCCGTAGGCCTCGCCGGCGTGGATGGTGACGTTGATGTTGTTGTCGCGCACGAGCTGGAACGCGGCGCGGTGGTGCTTGGCGGGGTGGTCGTATTCGGCGCCGGCGAGATCGAAGCCGACGACGCCGCGGTTCTTGTAGGCCACCGCGAGCTCCGCCATCTCGAGCGAGCTCTCGGGCGAGACGTTCCGGATCCCGCAGAGGATCACGTTGGACTCGATGCCGTACTTCTCGCGGGCGAGCGAGAGGCCCTCGAGCACCGCCTCGACGACGGTGGTCAGCTTGAGGCCCTTGCGCGTGTGCAACATGGGGGCGTAGCGCACCTCCATGTAGCGGACGTTCTCGAGGGCGGCGTCTTCCGCGAGCTCGAACGCGGCGCGGCGGAGCGCCTCCTCGGTCTGCAACACGCGGAGCGTCACGTCGAACGCCTTCAGGTATTCGACGAGCGAGCCGCAGTTCTGGCCGAGGTTCATCGCTCGGCGGAGCGCCTCGGGATCCTTCGAGGGGAGCTCGACCTTCTGCTTCTCGGCGAGGTCGAGGATGGTCGCGAGGCGGAGCGAGCCATCGAGGTGGACGTGGAGGTCGGTCTTCGGGAGCTTCTGGATGACCTCCAGGGAGATCGATTTCGGCATGCTTGAGGGTACCACGGTTCGCGGCGTGGTGGTG
>JAEUKG010000055.1 GCA_016794325.1 Myxococcales bacterium
GGCGGCGGCCGAGGCCGCCGCCCACGTCCGCGCGCGCTCGGGGGACGAGGAGCACGACGCGGGGGCGTCCGCAAGCGCGGGCGACGATCCGTTCCTCGTGCTCGCGGAGGAGATCGTCGGCGCCACCCGCGCCTACAACGACGTCGCGCTCGACCGGGCGCTCGCGCGCCTGCCCCTCCTCGGGCCCGGTACGGTGCTGCTCGATCGCGTGCTCGTGCCGGCGCTGCGCCGCATCGGGGAGCTCTGGGCGGCGGGCGAGCTGTCGGTCGCGCAGGAGCACTTCGCCGCCCAGCGCATCGACGGCTTCTTGAGGAGCCTGCTCTCCATCTCCACCGCGCCCGAGGCCGACCGGCGCGTCCTGCTCGCGAGCTTCGCCGAAGACGACCACGAGCTCGGCCTCCTCGGCACCGCCCTGCGCGTCGCGTCGTGGGGCTACAAGCCGCTCGTCCTCGGCGCGCGCACGCCGCCCTCGGCGCTCCGCGCGGGGATCGAGGGGCTCCAGCCCGATCTCGTCGCGCTCTCGGTCACCGTCGCCCCGCCGCGCCCGCGCGCCCGCGAGCTGGTCGACGACTACGCGAGCGCGTGCGGGGACATCCCGTGGATCGTCGGCGGCGCGGGCGCGGGCGACCTCGTCGATCTCGTCGAGGGTCGGGGCGGCAAGATCGACCCCGGCGACTCCGCCGTGCTCCGCGCGCTCGTGCGCGAGCTCCTCGCCACGCCCCCGCCGGCCGCCCGCCGCGACCCGAAGCCCCCTCGGAGGAAGACATGAGCCCGAAGCACCCGAAGCCCATCGCCGCGCGGGCCCTCGCCCGCGCCCTCGTCGTCGCGTTCGCGCTCGCGCTGCCCGCGAGCGCGGCGGCCGTCCCCAAGGTCGGCTCCACCCTGCCGGCGGTCACGCTGAGCGACGCGTGGGATCGCACGTTGGATCTCGGCAAGCTCGCCGGCAAGCCCACCCTCGTCGTGTACGAGGACAAGGACTCCGCGCAGCAGAACGCCGCCCTCAAGGAGGAGCTGTCGAAGCTCGCGAAGGGCGACAAATACAAGGAGCGGGTGGCGCTCGTCGCCGTCGCCGACGTCTCCGGCTTCGACTACTGGCCCGCGAAGGGCTTCGTCAAGGACGCGATCAAGAGCGAGTCGCGCAAGGCGGGCACCGTCATCTATTGCGACTGGTCCGGCGCCGCTCGCGACAGGCTCGCGGTGAAGAAGGGCGTGAGCAGCGTCGTGCTCTACGACAAGTCGGGCAAGGTCGCGTTCTCGGCTTCGGGCACGCTCAGCGCCGCGCAGCGCAAGGAGCTCGTCGGCCTCGTCCGCGCCGAGCTCGGCGAGTGATCACTTCGGGTCGAACTGGAGCCGCATCCGGTAGTTGCCGGGCTTCTTGTCGGTGGTGAAGGCCTTCACCGTGTACTTGCCGGGCACGAACTGATCGGTGTCGGCGGGCCCGAAGGTCTTGCCGGCGACGGTGAGCTCGAAGTCGACCTTGCCGTTGATGACGGCCTGGAAGTAGCTGAGCGTCTGGCCCGGCGGGGTCTCGAACGTCGCGTAGTCGACGTCGGTGCCGGGCGAGATCACCCCGCAGAACGACAGCTCGGTGAAGGGGTTCGCGGCGGCGGCGGTGTCGTTGGGCTCGCCCTCGATCGCGGCGCCGAGGACGCAGTCGACGACGGGCCCGCCGGCGCTCGTGCTCGACGAGGCGCCGGCCTCGGGGGCGGGCGGAGCCGAGCGATCGTCGCCGGCGTCGGCGCCGCCGGGCTCGGTCGGGGTGTCGTCGCCGCCGCACGCCACGAGGGCGGCGGTGACGGCGGTGATCACCACCGCGGCGGCGCTGCGCAAGGAAGCCATTCGCGCAGTTTACACGGTTTCGGGCGTCGAAACGAGGGCGAGCGCCGCCGCGGCGCGGGCATCAGCGCCGGTAGCGCGGCGTCGACTCGCCCTCGGCGAGCGTGACCTCGTAGTTCGCGAGGACGCCGCTGTAGGTGGTGACGGTGCCGGCCGAGTCGGGCCAGCGCACCTCCACGCGCTCGACGTCGCACGCGGCGCCGAGCCCGAAGGTGAGGGCGAGGTCGGCCTGGGCGTTGCCGTGCCCGTAGCCGCCGGAGACGTATTGCGTCTGCGTCTTGCCGCCGGCGGTGACGCGAACGATCGCGCCGATGCCGGAGCGGTTGGCGCCGCCCGCGCCCTTGCCCGCGAGCCGCACGCGGAGCCAGTTCTGGGCTTGCCCGACGTCGTTCCGATAGACGCGCAGCGTCCACGTCTTGGTGTCGCCGACCACGAGGTCGAGGTCGCCGTCGCCGTCGACGTCGATCCACGCCGGGCCGTGGTGGTTCGGCGTCCCGAGCGCGCTCACGAGCCCGGCTTGCTCGATGATCTCCTCGAAGCTCCGATCGGGCTTCTGCCTCCAGAGGTGCGCGTGGTCCTTCGCCTCGTAGGCTCCGGTCGTCGTCATGAAGATGTCCTTGCGGCCGTCGAGATCCACGTCGACGAAGACCGGCAGGTCGTCGCCGTGGTTCCACAAGATGCCCTTCTCGGCGCGGGCGAGCCCGTTGGTCTCGTTGCCCGGCCGGGTGAAGCGGCCGCCGCCGCCGGGGTTGACGATGAGCTCGCTCGGATCCGCGGAGCTGCCGACGTCGCCGTGCACGATCGTCGCGCTCATGAGGTCCATGTCGCCGTCGTCGTCGACGTCCGCGCACGCGAAGCTGAAGTAGTTGCCGCCGAGCGAGTAGGGCTTGTCGGACACGCCCGGCGCCCACCCGCGCCCGTTCGGCGCTCCGAACGCGTCGCAGAAGCTCGCGAGCGAGGGCGGCGGGATCACCGCCGGGCACGCGCCGGGGTTCGACTGGCAGTAGCAGCGGTACGACTCGTCGTCGCTCGGATCGGCGCGGTGGTCGTACGCGAGCCCGAGCTCCTTGGCGACCTCGACGAAGCGGCCGCCGTCGTTGCGCCACACCTGCGCCTCCTGGCGGCCGTAGTCGGCGAAGAGGACGTCGTCGTCGCCGTCGCCGTCGAGATCGCACGCCGTCACGCCGAAGACGCGGCGCCACTGGGTGCCCGCGAGCCGCGTGCCGTCGACGGTCGGGAGGCCGACGTCGGCCGACACGTCGTCGAAGGCGCCGTCGCCGCGGCCGCGGAAGAGGGTCGGCGGCTGCTTGTTGGGGCCGCCCGGATCGTACGGCCAGTGCGCGACCGTCGCCGGCCAGAAGTCGACGACGCCGTCGCGGTCGTAGTCGAGCAGGGCGCCGCTCGGGACGGCGAACACCTTGGCGCCGAGGGCGCTCGGCGGGGCGAGGGCGAAGCGGCCCTTGCCGTCGTTCATGAACGCCTCGCACGCGTCCACCGGCGACGCCGTCGCCGACAAGAGGTCGGCGGGGCAGAGGACGAGATCGACGTCGCCGTCGTTGTCGAGATCGCCGGCGTTGGCGAGGTTGAAGCCGCGGTCGCCCTTGCCGTCGCGCGTCGCGAGCACGCCCGACGCCTCGGTCACGTCGACGAAGGTGCGAGCGCGCGGATCGCTCGCGCTCGGTCGGTTCATGAGGACGAAGCGGGTGCGCTTGCCGGCGAACGTGCCCTCGGTCGGCTTCCCGCGGAGGGCGTTGCCCGCGGTGGCGACGAGGTCGGCGAAGCCGTCGCCGTCGAGATCGGCGGCGATGACGCTGAGCGCGAGCGGCTCGAGCGCGGCGGTCTTGCCGAGCCCGACCTCGTCGGTGATCTCGGTGAACCAGCGGCCGGTCGGCGTCGCCGCGGCCGGCTTGCAGACGCGGGGCGGGGGCGCGACCAGGCTCTCCTTGGTGGGAGCGGGCTCCGAGGTCGTCGACGAGCACGCCGCGAGCAGGAGGCCGAGGGGGCAAGCGAGGGCGAGCGAAGTGGCGAAGCGACGAGGCATGGCGCGGCTCTCCCGTACCCGACTCGAAGACTGGCGCAACCGGCGCCCCTCGGCCAGCTCGGCGGCGCGATCGTCAAAATGTAATGCAATTGCCAATGGTTGCGAAATGTCGGCGGACCGTCCAAAATTGGCTAAATCCGGGTGACGCGGACGCCTCAGCGCTGCGGCCGCTTGGCGAGGCGCCGCATCATCGCCGGCGCGAGGAGGAGCCCCACGATCGCGAGCGCGGTGTCGTCGCGCCGTCCCGTCGCGTCGGTCGACACGTACTCGAGGATCGGCGGCCGGCGCACGAGCTCCTGGGTCGCCGACCTCGCGAAGGTGAGGTCGGAGGGGTGCACGCGGTACGGCCACGGATCCTCGAGCTCGGTGAGGTACCACGACGGCGGCCCCGCGCTCCCGGCCGGCAGGCGCAGGAGATCGAGCGCGCGCGCGCGCTGCTCGGCGGTGAGCGGCCCGGCCCACGCCGTCTTGCCGGTCCACGTCGCGCCCACGAGCGAGCCGTCGTACCGCGCGTCGGAGAGGAAGTAGAAGCGCAGGAGCCGGCCTTCGCGCGTCAGCGCCTGCGCGCCCTTCGGGTCCGGCTCGCGGTAGGGGAAGAGCGGCGCGTCGGTCTTGAACGAGAGGCGGAGCGAGGCCGCGGCCACGCGGGCGTCGGACTTCTTGGCGTCGTCTTTCGCCACGCGGAGGGCCGTGATCTTCCACCCGCCGTCGACGTACGGCTTCGCCCACGCCTCGACCTCCGGCGAGAAGGCGTAGCCGCGCTCCTTGAGCCAGCCGACGAGGGCCGTCGCCGAGGTCGCCTCGAGGACGACCGCCTGGAAGCCGGCGACCGCCTTCTCTTCGAGCACCTTCACGTTCTGCGGCGGCGGCTCCCGCATCACCGCCGCGCTCTTCGACTCGCCGGCGCACGAGGCGCACCCGCCGCTCGCCGGCGCGGGCACCTTGCGCACCTCGGGCTCGGTCACCTTCTCGAAGAAGGGGAACGCGTCGTCGCCCGACTCCGCGAGCTCGGGCTGGGCCGGGGTCGGCACGAGGAAGCCGAAGTCGGCGGACTCCGCCTTGAAGCTCGCGCGGCGCACGAAGTGCTCGGTCTTCGTGGCCGGATCCCACACGAGGATCACGGTCTGATCGGCGTTGACGGCCGGCTTGCCCGGCGGGGGCGCGGGGCAACACGCGGCTGCGGGCGGCGTGATCGCGGCGAAGGCGGCGAGCGCGGCGAGCGACGCGAGGAGCGCGTGGCGGTTGGCGCGGGTCTTGGTCATGACGGCGAGCGTACGTGACGGGCCGACGGCGCGCACGCCGCGCGCGGGCTGGGGCGCCGCCGTCGCGCGCGGCGTCGAACGACGAGCCGGCCGTTTTGCGTTATGGTTCCGCCTCGATGGCTCGCCCGCGTCCTTCGATCGGCCTCCTCGTCACGCTCGCGTCGCTCTCGGCAGGCTGCCCCGACGCGAGCGCCCCCAAGACCGAGCACGAGGCCGCCGTTCCCTCGGCCGCGCCCCCCGCGACCGCGTCCGCGCTCGCCTCGGCGCCCGTCGCGACGTCGCCGCCCTCGCCGTCCGCGAGCGCGCCCGCCCTGCCGCCGTTCACGCCGCAGCGGGTGTGGAGCGAGGGCAAGGCGATGGGCACGCACGTCGGCTTC
>JAEUKG010000455.1 GCA_016794325.1 Myxococcales bacterium
AGCGGCACGACGCTCACCACGCTCTCGCCGGCGCTCGCGGCGTACGGCCGCACGAAGTCGGCGCTCCACTTCGACCCCGCGCGTCCGCTGCCGGTGGCCCTCGTGCGCAAGCTCCTCGCGGCGCGGATCGCGGAGCTCGGCCCCGCGGCCGAGCCGGCGCCGAAGGCCTCCGCGGCGCGCCGCGCCCGTCCCGCGCCAGCGCCGAAGAAGCGCGCCCGGCGCCGCGCCGCGCCGTGACGCATTGACGGGGAGGGCCAGGCGATCTATCGTAAAACGACGATGGCTGCCACGGCCCAGGCCTCTGCGTGTTGCCCGCCGCCGAACGAGGCGCCGGACCTCCGTCCCATCGAGGGACCGGACGCCGACGAGGAGCTCGCCGCGCTCGCGAAGGCCATGGGTCACCCGGCCCGGGTCCAGATCCTGCGCCTCCTCGTCCGGAGGAGCTCGTGCGTCTGCGGGGACATCGTCGACGAGCTCCCGCTCGCGCAGTCCACCGTGTCGCAGCACCTGAAGGTCCTCAAGGACTCGGGGCTCATCCGAGGTGAGGTGGACGGCCCCCGCGTCTGCTACTGCGTCGAGCCCCGCGCCCTCCGCCGCCTGAAGGCGCTCATCGGAGGGCTGTGACGCCCTCGGCCCTCTCCATCATCGTTCATCGCCGATAGTCGAAAGGAATCCCCCCATGTCCGTCACCATCCGCGTCTTCGACCCTGCCCTTTGCTGCTCGACCGGCGTGTGTGGGCCGAGCGTCGATCCGGAGCTGGCTCGCTTCGCCGCCGACGTCGACTGGCTCCAGAAGCAGGGCGTCACCGTCGAGCGCTTCAACTTGTCGCAGCAGCCCGGCGCCTTCGCCACCACGCCCGTGGTCAAGGAGGCGCTCGCGCGCGGCAACGAGGTGCTCCCGCTCGTGCTCGTGGGCGACCGCATCGCGGTCGAGGGCGCGTACCCCTCGCGCGAGACGCTCGCGGCGCTCGCCGGCGTCGTCGTGAAGAAGGACGCGGCCCAGCCCGCCTCCACGGGGTGCTGCGGCCCGAGCACGAAGTCGAAGTCCAAGAGCGGCTGCTGCTGACCGGGTCGGCACCATGGATCTCCTCGAACGCGCGCCGCGCCACCTCTTCTTCACCGGCAAGGGAGGCGTCGGCAAGACGAGCGCCGCCTGCGCCGCGGCGCTCGCGCTCGCGGAGCGTGGCCGGCGCGTGCTCCTCGTGAGCACCGACCCCGCGTCGAACCTCGACGAGGTCCTCGAGACCAAGCTCGGCGCGACCCCCGCGCCCGTCGCGGCGGCGCCTGCGCTCTTCGCGATGAACATCGACCCCGAAGCCGCCGCGCGCGCGTACCGCGAGCGGATGGTGAGCCCGTACCGGGGCGTCTTGCCCGACGCCGCCATCCGCAGCATCGAGGAGCAGCTCTCCGGGGCGTGCACCGTCGAGATCGCCGCGTTCGACGAGTTCTCGAAGCTCCTCGGCGACGCGGCGGCCACGGGCGAGTTCGACCACGTCGTGTTCGACACCGCGCCCACCGGGCACACCCTGCGGCTGCTCGAGCTCCCCGCGGCGTGGACGGGCTTCCTCGAGGCGAACGTCGGGGGCACGTCGTGCCTCGGGCCGCTCGCGGGCCTGAAGGCGCAGCAGGCCCTGTACGACGCGTCGCGCGCCGCCCTCACCGACGCGACCCGCACCGCGCTCGTGTTGGTGTCGCGCGCGGAGCGGTCGGCGTTGGCCGAAGCGGAGCGCACCCGCGGCGAGCTCGCGGCGCTGGGGATCCAGCGGCAAGAGCTGGTGGTCAACGGCATCTTCCGCGCCCACGACGAGCGCGACCCCGTCGCCGTGAAGATGCAGCGGCGGGGCGAACGCGCCCTCGACGCGATGCCGGCCGGGCTGCGCGCGCTCCCGCGCACCGAGCTCCCGCTCCTGCCGTTCGACCTCGTCGGCGTGGGCGCGCTGCGAGCCCTCTTCGCGACCGGGGTGGGCGACGCGGCGAAGGCCGCGGCTCCTTCGGCGCCCTCGCCTCACACGGGCGGCGCCGTCCTCTCCGAGGGCCTCGCGGCGCTGGTCCCCGCGCTCGCCGAGGGCGGCCGCGGCGTGATCATGACGATGGGCAAGGGCGGCGTCGGCAAGACGACGGTCGCCGCGAACATCGCGGTCGAGCTCGCGCGGCGCGGGCACGCGGTCCACCTCACCACCACCGATCCCGCCGCCCACGTGGCGGCGGCGCTCGGCGCCGGGGTGGAGGGCGTGCGGGTGAGCCGCATCGACCCCGAGGCCGAGACGCGCGCGTACTCGGAGGAGATCCTGCGAACCGCGGGCGCGAACCTCGACGCCGCGGGCCGCGCGCTGCTCGAGGAGGACCTCCGCAGCCCCTGCACCGAGGAGATCGCCGTGTTCCGCGCCTTCGCGCGCGTCGTCGACGAAGGCGCGCACGGCTTCGTCGTCGTCGACACCGCGCCCACCGGGCACACGCTCCTCCTCCTCGACGCCGCGGAGTCGTACCACCGGGAGGTGCTCCGGACGGCGGGCCAGGCGCCCGAGGAGGTGCGGCGCCTGTTGCCGCGCCTCCGCGATCCCTCGTTCACGAAGATCCTCCTCGTCACCTTGCCCGAGGCCACGCCCGTCCACGAGGCGGCCGCGCTCCAGCGCGATCTCGCGCGCGCGGAGATCCGCCCGTTCGGCTGGATCGTGAACCAGAGCCTGGTCCCGCTCGCCGTCACCGATCCGATCCTGGTGCGGCGCCGAGCGAACGAGGCCCGCTTCCACGCCGAGGTCCGCGAGCTCGCGTCGCGCGTCGCCCTCGTCGCCTGGTCGACGCAAGAAGAGTCCAGCGCCCGCCTCGACCTCGTCGCGGCCCAGGCGGCGGCCCCTGCGCCGTGACGAACACCATCACTCGAGGGATAGCGATCCGTGGGACCCGTTGATCTCCGCAAGAAGGCCGCGGCCGAGGCGCTCGGGACGGCCCTCCTCCTCGCCACCGTCGTCGGATCCGGCATCATGGGAGAGCGCCTCGCCGGCGGCAACGTGGCGATCGCGCTCCTGGCGAACACCGTCGCGACCGGCGCCGGGCTGGTGGCCCTGATCCTGACCTTCGGGCCGGTGTCCGGCGCGCACTTCAACCCCGCGGTGACGCTCGCCGACGCCTGGCAAGGGGGCGTCCGGTGGCGCGACGTCCCGGTCTACGTCGCGGCCCAAGTGCTCGGGGCGTTCGCCGGCGTCGCCGTCGCTCACGCGATGTTCGGCGAGGCGGTCTTCTCGGCGTCCCGCCACGTGCGGGCGGGGGCCCCGCAGCTCTTCAGCGAGGTCGTGGCCACGTTCGGCCTGCTCGCCGTCATCTGGGGGTGCGTCCGGCGTCGCCCGGCGGCGGTGCCGTTCGCGGTGGGGGCGTACATCACCGCCGCGTATTGGTTCACCTCGTCGACGTCGTTCGCGAACCCCGCCGTCACGCTCGCGCGCGCGGCCAGCGACACCTTCGCGGGAATCCGCCCCGTCGACGCTCCGGGCTTCGTCGGAGCTCAGCTCGTCGGCGCCGCCGCGGCGACGGCGCTCTTCAAGTGGCTCGTCCCACCTGCCCCCAGCGCCGGCGCGGCCCCCGAGGCCCGGCCCGAGCGAGATCCGGAGGTATCATGAAGACCGTGCTCTTTGCGTGCATCCACAACGCGGGTCGATCGCAGATGGCTGCGGCGTGGTTCAACGCGCTCGCGTCCCGCGACAAGGCGGCCGCGATCTCGGCGGGGACGCAGCCCGGCGCTCGGGTGCACCCCGAGGTGCTCGAGGCGATGAAGGAGGTCGGGATCGACCTCTCGCGCGCCGAGCCGCGCTTCTTGAGCGACGACCTCGCGCGGTCGGCGCACCTCTTGATCACGATGGGCTGCGGCGAGGCGTGCCCTGCGGTGCCAGGGCTCCTCCGCGAGGACTGGCCGCTCGAAGACCCGAAGGGCAAGCCCATCGAGCGCGTGCGCGAGATCCGCGAGGACGTCCGGCAGCGGGTGGCGGCCCTCGTCGCCCGCGAAGGTTGGGGCTGATCCGGGCGGGCGCGCGATCATCGACACGGTGGAGGCCATCTACTCCGCGCTCGACACCGAGACGCCGGGCCGCTGGCTGTCGCGCGTCGTCCCCCACGTCAGCGCGTGCGTCGGTTGGGACCAGGGCGCCTACGGGTACGCCTACGACCTCCGCGGCCCCGCCGAGCGGTGGGCGCTCTCCGAGCCGATCACCCACGACCTGCCCCGCGAGGTCGCGACCACCGTGCTCCGGTGCTTCGCTGCCGCTCCCCCCGAGGTCAATCGACGCCTCCTCCTCGACTCCGGGCCCGCGGGGACGTTCAGCGCCCACGCCGGCGCGACGTTCGACCAGATGCCGGGCGAGGACGGAATGAGCGCGCAAGCGGGCGTCCGCGACTGCGCGTTCGTGAACGCCACCAACCCCGACGGCGACGGCGTCCTCTTCTGCGTGACCACCGGCAAGCCCCGGGCCCTCACCGTCAGCGAGCGCCGGCGCCTGTCGATGATCGCGGCCCACGTCGCCGCCGCCCACCGGCTCCTGCGCGCGATCCTCAAGCGCGACCCGACGCCCGCCGTGATCTTCGAAGCCGACGGCCGCGTCGCCCACGTCGAACGCGAGCACGAGGGCGCGGTGCGCGTCCTCCGCGAGCGCGTCCGCGCCGTCGACCGCGCTCGCGGACGCCTGCGCAAGACCGACGCCGACGCCGCCCTCACCTCCTGGGAGGCGCTCCTCCGCGGCGAATACTCCGTCGTCGACCGCTTCGAGTCCGACCAGCGACGCTACGTCGTCGCCTTCTCCAACGGCCCCGACCTCTCCGATCCGCGCGGCCTCACGTCCGCCGAGGGCGCGGTCGCCGCGTGGGCCGCGCGCGGACACTCGCAGAAGCTCATCGCCTACGAGCTCGGCCTCGCGCCGGGCACCGTCAGCGCGCTCCTCTCGCGCGCGTACGCCAAGCTCGGCGTCCGCTCCCGCCCCGAGCTCATCGCCAAGCTCGCCACCCCGACCCAGGTCGAGCGCGTCGGCCTCGGGAGCGACACCGAGGT
The DNA here is from genome assembly GCA_016794325.1 of Myxococcales bacterium. Lineage (GTDB taxonomy): Bacteria > Myxococcota_A > Polyangia > Polyangiales > Polyangiaceae > SXNL01. Next base: position 5,033 of record JAEUKG010000455.1, read on the forward strand.
CCTCCTCTTCTCCGCTCCCTCCGCCGACCACGGCGCCCTCGGCGCCCTCTCTCCCGCAGAGCGCGAGGTCGCCGCCGCCGCCGCGCGCGGCGACGACAACCGCACCATCGCCGAGCAGCGCGGCGTCAGCCAGGCCACCGTCGCCAAGCAGCTCGCCTCCACCTACCAGAAGCTCGGCGTCGCCTCGCGCGCCGAGCTCGCCCGCCTCCTCTCGCGCGACGAGGCGCTCCCGCGAGCGCCGACGCCGCGCTCGAGCGCCGCGCGCGGGCGTGGTCGCTCCGTGGCTCGAGCGGGGTCGTCGCGGTAGGTGCGGAGACGCGACGGTGCCCGCCGCGCGGCTCAGACGGGGATCGGCGTCCGGGGTCGGAGGTCGGCTTCGCGCTGGTACGCCTCGATGATGGCCGACACCTCGAAGATCGTCCGCGTCCCCTCGAGGAGCGGCAGGTAGCGCACCCGCCGCGCGAGCGCGGCGAGCTCGAAGGTGAAGTACGTCGCCATGAGCGGGTTGATCCAAAGCCGGCTCCCGCGGGTGCGGTCGGTCCGATGGACGTCGCCGTAGTCGCCCTCGGCCGCCGAGAGGATCGACGCGTTCACGATGCTCGCTTGCGCGGGCATCGCCGCGTGCGCGGCCTCGACGGCGGAGCGGTACGCCGCGAGCTCCGGCATCGCGGGGAGGAGGGAGAAGGCCCCGAGGTAGCCCCCCTGCCGGGTGAGCTCGGCGATCGCCTCGAGGACGTGGGCGTGGCAGACGCCGTGGAACGCGTCCACCCCGAAGCCGATGCTGGCGAGCAGCTTCACCGGCACGTCGAGGTCCTTCGCGGCCGCGATGCTCGCCATGTCCTCCGAGGGGGTCCCGAGGCCGACCTCGTCGCCTCGGAGCAGGCTGTCGCTGCCCCCGTCGACGAGCACGAGCGCGTCGACCCGCAGCTCGCGGACCAGCGCCTCGTACGCGTCGCGGAGGGGTACCACGCCGACCTTGTCGAACGCGTGGACGCGAGCCTCGTACCCTGCGTCGCGGAGCCAGCGGCAGAGGAGCTTCTCGGGGAAGTACCCGCTCGGACCGGTCGTGTCGGGCCCGACCTCGACGACCGCGGGCGCGAGCCGCGGCCCCTCGACGCGATCGAGGTTCGTGAACGACAGGTTCGCGAGGTGGACCTCGACGCCCCGCCGGGCGAGGGCGACGTGGATGGGGACCCCCGCGAAGACGTCGAAGCCCCCGCCCGCGCCGGCGAGGAGCACCGAGCGCGCGCCGGCGAGGCGCTCGAAGAAGGGCAGGGTCGCGAGCTCCATGACTCGAGGGTAGCGCGCTCGCGAGCGGTCGCCGAATCCGCCGCGCGGCCCGACGGGCGAGCCTCCCGCCGCGAGGATCCGCGGCGCGGGATGCCGTGCCTGGCTATCCCTGAGGTGATATTTTGGGACGCGGCGCGCTCTTCGGAGCCGGCGCCGCGCCGAGCCCCTCGTGGAACGCTTTCATCCGGGCGATGACCTTGCCGAGCGACAGCGGGAAGGTCATGTGGCCGCCGGGGATCCACTCGATCGGCGGCTCGCCCCACTCGCGCCACTGCTCCTCGACGAGCCTGGCGGTGATGTAGACGTCGTCGGTGGCGGGGATCCAGAGCTGACGCTCTCGGGGGAGCAGCGGCTTGAGGTGCGCGAGCCCGAGGCGATCGAAGAGCTCGCGGCGGCGGGCGGCGCCGATGCCGAAGCGCTCGAGGTCCGAGCGCATGCGCCAGAGGATGGGCGCCTCCTCCACTGCGTCGCCGAGCTTGAGGTGCGCGATGATGGGGACGATGTAGTCGGGCCCCGACTCCACGCACGCGAGGGCCATCGTGATGCCCCCTCCGAGGCTGAGGCCAGTGACGCCGATCTCCTCGTAGCCTTGCTTCGCCCGCAGCCACGCGATGAGCGTGCGCACGTCGACCAGCGACTGGCGCACCGACTCCATGGTGCGCACGAGGTCGGCGCTCCAGAAGAACTCGCCGTGGAAGAGGGCGCTCTTCGGGTTGCGGCTCCCGTGGAACGGGAGCTGGATGTGGAGCACGTCGACGCCGAGCTCGTCGTGCAGGCGCGGCAGGAGCACCGCCTCCTCGATCCACGGCCCAGGCTCGAGCCAGCCGTGCACGTAGATGAGCGCGCGGCGCCGCGGGCCGCTGCGCGGGTGCATCCACCGCGCCGTCACCCGCTGGTTGAGCCAGTATTCGCCCGCGTGCCGCGCGCGGTAGTGGGGGCACAAGGGCACGTGTTGGCTGTGCCAGCGCAAGGTGTCGACGACGCGCTTCTTGCCGAGCCGGACGAGCGGCCGATGCACCCGCACGTCGCGAGGCACCACCACCGGGGGGAACAGCGTCTCCGCCGGTGCGTCGAGGTAGGGGCCGAGGTCGTCGACGGTGTTGGTCGTGACGCCGCGGAGCCCGTGCAGCGCGTGGGAGAAGGCGCCGACGACTTTGTCGACGGTCGCACCGAAAGACGGCATGGATCCCATGGTACCGCGCCGCGCGAATTCTCGCGCCGCGAGGGCCCGTCGCGCGCGCTCGACGCGAAGGCTTCCGCGCGGCCCGCGACGGGCCTACAATTCGTAGCGAGTCCGACGGAGGAGCGGGATGGGGCGCGAGATCATCGACGCGGTGGAGGCGATCTACTCGCATCTCGACGCCGAGACGCCGGGTCGATGGCTGTCGCGCGTCGTCCCCTACGTGAGCGCCTGCGTGGGCTGGGATCAGGGCGCCTACGCGCACGCCTACGACCTCCGCGGGCCCGCCGAGCGTTGGGCGCTCTCCAAGCCGGTCACCCACGATCTGCCCGCCGAGGTCGCGACGACCGTGCTCCGGTGTTTCGAGCTGGCGACCCCCGAGGTCAATCGAAGGCTCTTCCTGTCGGGCGGCCCGGCCGGCACGTTCAGCGCCCACGCCGGCGCGACGTTCGACCAGATGCCGGGCGAGGACGGAATGAGCGCGCAAGCGGGCGTCCGCGACTGCGCGTTCGTGAACGCCACCAACCCCGACGGCGACGGCGTCCTCTTCTGCGTGACCA
>JAEUKG010000618.1 GCA_016794325.1 Myxococcales bacterium
GCACCGTCGCCTTCTGGAAGGCCACCGACACGCCCCGCGCGCCCGACCCCGCGGGCGCGCGCTGAATCGAGCGAACGCGCCAGCCGCCGGGCTACTTCGCGACGCCTTTGATGGTGCCCGCGAAATATTCGGTCCAATACACCGCGTCGTCGGTGACGAGCGGCCCCGTCGGCGTGTCTTGCCCGCTCGCGAGCACGGTGGGCGCCGCGCACCCGGTGCGCTCGCACCGGCCGATCATGCCCGCCTGGTACGACACGAAATAGACGTGTTTGTCGTCGACACCGAGGCCCCGCACGAGCGGGAGCTTGGAGACGATCGGCGTCGGCCCCGCCCCGCCGCCGAGCGAGAGCCGCACGATCGACGCCTGCGGCGGGATCACGTCCGGGCCGTCTTCGGGGAAGTAGAGGTCTTGGCCGCGCACCGCGAGGCTCGTGCGCGACGGGCCGCTGAACTTCAGCGTGCGGTCGCGCGCGAGGACCTCGGGGCCGGCGTCGACGGCGGTCTTCGACGTCCGGTAGACGATCGAGCGGTCGAACTGCTGCGTCGGCCCGCCGCCGTACCAGTAGACGAACGGCCCGTCCTCGAGGGTGCCGTAGTAGGCCTTGAGGCCGTCGGTCGCCATGCGCACCGCGCCCCCGGCGCACGCGGGCAGCGCGCAGCGCCCGACGAACGGGGCGCTCGCGGAGACGAAGTAGACGTTGGTCGCGTCGACCGCGACGTGGAACGGGTTGGGGATGCCGCCCGCGATCACGGTCGGGCGGGGGCAGCCACCGGTAGGGCAGACGTAGATCGACGCGGTGTAATAACCTGCAAAATACACGCTTCCGCCGCTCACCGCGAGCCCGCTGAGGAGCGGGTTCCCGGCGTCGGGGCCGATGGAGGTGACGAGCCCGGCGTCGGGGCCGCACCCCTTCGTGGGGCAGCTCCGGACCGCGCCCTCGTTGGTCACGACGAACAGGGTGCCGGCGTCGTCGGTCGCGAGGTGGGCGGGGCCGGAGAGGTTCGTGGCCACCACGAACGGCTGGCAGACGCCGCCGGCGCAGCCGCCGCCGAGGCAGTCGTGGCCGCAGGCGCCGCAGTTCCTGGGATCGCCCTGCAGGTCGGCGACGCAGACCGCGGTGTCGGCGGAGCCCTCCGGGCGGGAGACGTCGGGGAGCGCGCTCGCGTCGATGCCGCGGTCGAGCGACACCGGCTCGTTGCCGAGGATGGCGTTGCAGGCGTACGACGCGAACGCGAGGGGCCCCGCCGCGAGGGCGAAGAACCCCCGCGCGGCCCTGGTCAACGTGCGGCGCCGGGAGCGCATCGTGTGAATCGTACCACGCGGGCGCCTGACGCCTCGCGCTCAGCCCTTCGGCTCGCGAAGGCCGTGCAGCCGGAGGTAGCGGCGCACGTGGGTGCGCTGGAGGCCGGTGCGCCGCGAGATCTCGGCGACGTTGCCGCCGGTGGCCTCCGCGAGCTGCGCGAAGTACGCGCGCTCGAACTGCTGGAGCGCCTCGCGCTTGGCGTCGTGGTAGCCGCGGTTGGCGGTGGCCTCCACGATCGTCCCCCTGGGCTTGCCGGCCTTGAGGCCGAGGGCGGCGGCGATGTCGAGGGGCTCCTTGTCGTCGGCGAGCGCGAGCGCGACCGCGACCGCGTTGCGGAGCTCGCGCACGTTGCCCGGCCAGTCGTAGCGAAGCAGGCGATCGAGGGTGGAGCGGCTCACGCGGCGCCAGGCCGACTTGTGGCCCATCTGCTCCAGCATGTGGCGGATGAGGCCGGGAAGATCGTCGAGGCGCTGCCGGAGCGGCGGCGCGAAGGCGCGCACCTGGGCGAGGCGGAAGTAGAGGTCGCTCCGGAAGGTGCCGGCGTTGACGGCGCCCTCGAGATCGCGCCGCGTCGCGGCGACGATGCGGGCGTCGAAGGGCTGGTAGGTGTTGCTCCCCACTCGCTTGACCCGCCGCTCGGCGAGCGCGCGCAGGAGCTTCGGCTGGACGTCGATCGGCAGCTCGCCGAGCTCGTCGATGAAGAGCGTGCCCCCGCTCGCCTCGACGAAGGGCGACTCGCGGGCCGTCATCGCCCCGGTGAACGCGCCCTTCTCGTGCCCGAAGAGGGTCGCCTCGGCGAGCGTCGGCGCGATCGCGCCGCAGTCGACGACGACGAACGGCCCCCCCTTGCGCGCGCTCGCCTGGTGGACGGCCTGGGCGACGAGCTCCTTGCCCACCCCCGTCTCGCCCTGGACGAGCACGGTGAGATCGGTCGCCGCCGCCTTCTGGAGGCGCCGGAAGAGGTCGAGCATCGGCGCGCTCTTGCCCCAGAGCGGCCCGAAGCGGTCGAGATCGGGCAGGCCCACCTTCTCCGGCTTGCCGGGCTCGAACTGGAGCTCGGTGCGCGCGATCCAGAAGCTCGTCGCGTCGCCGAGGTACGCCTCCATCACCCGCAGATCGCCGACCCAGGTGCCGTTCTTGCTGCCGAGGTCGCGGAGCCGCACCCCGCGCGGCGTGGCCACGAGCTCGGCGTGCATCGCCGAGACGCCGCTGTCGTTCACCACGAGCTGGCACGACGGATCGCGGCCGACGACGACGGGGTCGGAGCCGACGGTGACCACCCTCGGCGGCTCGCCGTCCACCACGACGCGGCCGCCGCGGAGCTCGAGGATTTGCTGGTGGAATACCGTCGTCGCCATGGGTCACCTCGTCCGCCGGCGCGGCGGACCGTCGAGGGTCTGGGTGGGGGTCGGATCGGCGGGCCGCGCGGGCGCGCCGAACGAGGGCGCGCGCCCCGTCGCTCGAACCGCGTCGAGGGCGGCGCGCGCACTATCCGCAGAGGGATAC
>JAEUKG010000674.1 GCA_016794325.1 Myxococcales bacterium
GATCTCGACCTCGTCGAACGCGAGGGCGACCGAGCTCTCGAGCGAGCGCACCTCGAGCCCCCGCGGGCGCTGCGTGAACCACACGCGTTCACCGACCACGAACGGGAACATCCCGGCGGGCAGGCAGAGCTCCACGCTCTCGTTCTTGCCCTTGGTGTCCTCGACCTCGAGGGTCCGGCAGGACTTGGCGCCCTCGCTCACCCGCTTGATGGCGTAGGTCTGGTTCGGGTCGATCGCGTCGGCCCGGAAGGAGAACGGGGCTCCGGGCTTGGGCTGCGCCGCGGCGCAGAGGAGGGTGTCGTCGAGGGCCCACACCAAGAGCCCCGGGCCCGTGAGCGCGAAGCGGCCGTTGGGCGCGCCCGTCGCCCGGAGGTCGGGCCCGCCGAAGCCGACGTTGGACCCGACGGCGACGAGGAACGTCTGCGCGCTCGACGGGAAGCGCACGAGCGCCGCCTGGTAGCGCTCGCTCGACGACTCGGTGGCGATCGAGTCGAACCGCATCGGCAGCGTGTCGTACGACTTGATCGTGCTCGGAGCCCACGCCCCCGCGGCGAGGGTGTCGGGCGCGATCGGCAGGCTCGGGACGTTCGCGACCGCGTCGAGATCGAGCGTCACGTCGGTCCGGACGGGTCGCACCTCGACCGCCAGGTCCGAGCCGGTGTCGTTCTTCAGGCCCGACACGACCGGCTCGACCGGAGCCGAGGTGGCGAAGCAAGCGACGGCCCCGAACGCGGCGAGCGCGCGCTCGGCGAACGCCGTCGCGCGCAGGGGCGCCGACGCGGGCGGCGCCATCCTCGGCGCGAGCACGATCCACGAGAGCGCGACCATCGGCAGCGCGACGAGGTCGGTCGGGTCGGTCCACATGCGCGAGCCCGGCGCGAGCACGCCGAGCGCGGCCTCGCACGCGCGCGTCGCCGGCGACCAGGTCTTCACGACCGCGAAGCCGATCGCGACGGCGAGGTGCGCGAGGGCGACCGCACGCTTCGACCGCGCGCGCGCGATCAGCGCGAGGAGCGCGGGGGCGACGAAGAGGCCGGCGAAGTCGCTCGCCTTGCCCGTGAGCCAGCCGGGCAACACGCCCGCGCCCTTGAGCACGTGGTCGTTCGTCGCGAGGAGGACGAGGCAGGCGATCCAAGCAGGGTGGCGGAGCGCACGCAAAGGAGAGAAGGTCATCGGAGGCTCCCCAGAGCAAGAGGCTTGCCACCGGCCCTCGCCTGGAATTGCCGAGAAATTCGCGGGTTCGGCGGTCAGGCGCGCCGCCAGGGCCGCGACAATCGAGTCAGGCGCAGAGGAACCCGAGGGGGTCGCCGAGGTGCGCGGCGTCGTTCAGGACGTCGATGCGGAAGCCGCCGCGGCGGCGCTCGAGCGCCGTGACCGCGGTGTTGCCGATGGGCCCGAGGGCCCGCCGCCCCGCGTCGCCGAGCTCGAGGAGGCTCGCGACGACGCTCTTGATCGCGGCGCCGTGGGAGACGACGCAGAGCCGCTGCCCCGGGTGATCGTCGGCGATTCGCTCGAGCGCGCCGCGGACGCGGGCCGCGAGCTCGGCGTAGGTCTCGCCGCCGCCGCGCCGCACGTCGAGCCCGTCGCGCCACGCCGCGAACTCCTCGGGGAAGCGCTCCTCCACCTCGACGTAGGTGAGGCCCGTCCAGTCGCCGACGTCCACCTCGCGAAGCGCGCGATCGAGGACGATGCCGTCTTCGGCCCCGCGCAGGATCGCCGCGGTCTCCCGCGCGCGCTGGAGATCCGAGGCGTAGAACGCGTCGATGGGCAGCGGCGCCAACCGCTCGCGGAGGCGCTCGGCCTGGGCCCGTCCCACCTCGTTCAGGCCGCGGCCGGCCTGACCTTGGAAGACGCCGCTCGCGTTTTCGGCGGTCTCGCCGTGGCGGACGAGGAGGATGCGCGTCGGGCGGTCGGAGGTCGGCCTCATGCGATCGGACACGCTACCAAAGCCTGGGAGCGCCGGGCCTCCGGCGAAGCGAGGCGCGCCGCCGTCGCGCCCGACGCGCCCGTCCGACCGGCCACCCTCGGAGCGGCACCCGAGCGCGCCGCGCCCTGGAAGCCGGACCTCGAAGCCGGCCGCCGGAGGCCACCGACCACGGAACCCGCCCGAAGCCCGCGCTTGCGAGCCCGGGCGCCCTCAAAAGCGGGCGCCCTGCGCCGAAGCGCAGCGGCGTCGAAGCTGGGGGCCGCTCACGGCACGCGAGGCCGGCGCTCTCTCGCAAATCTCTGAAATGAATCGCATTTATGCCCCAGCTTGCGGGAAGGACGGCGCTCGACTAGTTTCCGCTGCCCCCATTCTCAAGTCGCCGCCGTCTCGGGCGGCGAAAAGCCCAGGCATCGCCGGTCGTTCGCGACGCGGCGAGCCCCCTCCGAAGGAGCTGTCGTATGGCGCGCGTCACCGTGGAAGATTGCCTGGAGCACGAGGAGAACCGCTTCGCCCTCGTCCTGCTCGCCGCGCAGCGCACCCGCCAGATCATGAAGGGTGTCGTGCCGCTCGTGCCGTCGAAGAACAAGCCGGCGGTGAGCGCCCTGCGCGAGATCGCGGGCAAGAAGGTCCACTACGACCGCAACACCAACGAGGTGGTCGAGGAGTGGATCGACGCGCAGCATCGCGCCGGCCTCTACTGATCGCCCTCTCCGGCGCGTCATGCCCCGGCGCGTCATGAGCAAGCGCGTCGATCGCGAGCTCGAGGCGGGCTCGCGCGCGCACTACGACGATCCCGGCTTCTACACCGACAACTACAAGGGTCGGATCGAAGACGTCGCGTTCTACGTCGAAGCGGCCGCGCGTCACGCGGGCGACGGCGGAGCCGTGCTCGAATACGGGGCTGGAAACGGGCGGATCACGCTCCCGCTCGCGCGACACGGCTTCGACGTCACCGGCGTCGACCTCTCGGCGCCGATGCTCGCCGACTTGCGCGAGCGCCTCGGGCGAGAGCCCGCGGAGGTGAAGCGGCGCGTCCACCTCCGCCGGGCCGACATGCGCGCGGTGAAGCTCGGGCGCCGCGTGCCCCTCGTCATCTGCCCGTTCAACGCCGCGCTCCACCTCTACGACCGGAGCGACGTCGAGCGCTTCCTCGCGCGCGTGCGCGAGCACCTCGCCCCCGGGGGCACGTTCGTGGTCGACCTGAGCGTCCCCGTCGCGCGGGACCTCGCGCGCGATCCGGCGCGCGGCTACACGGCGCCCACCTTCGTGTACCCCGGCGTCGGCCGCGTGAAGTACCACGAGTACTTCGACTACGATCCGGCGCGGCAGGTCCTCTTCGTCATGATGACCTTCACGCCCGTCGACGCCCCCGAGCGAGCCTTCAGCATGCCGCTCGCGCACCGCCAGTACTACCCGCTCGAGTGGGAGGCGCTCCTCCACTACAACGGCTTCGAGCCCACGAGCGTCTGGGGCGACTTCGAGCGCGGGCCGCTCACCCGCGACAGCGACGTGATGATCTGGGAGGCGAAGGTGTCGCGAAAGGCGCGGCGCAGGTGATCGCGCGGAGGCTCGCCGAGACGCGCGCCCGCGTCGACGCCGCCGCGCGCGCCGCGGGCCGCGATCCGTCGACGGTGGCCCTCCTCGCGGTGTCGAAGACGCACCCGGCCTCGGCGATCCGCGAGGCGTACGCGGCGGGGCAGCGCGACTTCGGCGAGAGCTACGCCCAGGAGCTCCGCGACAAGGCCGAGGAGCTCGTGGACCTCGGCGACCTTCGGTGGCACTTCATCGGTCACCTCCAGACCAACAAGGCGAAATACGTGGCCCGCGTCGCGCACGCGGTGCACAGCGTGGACGACGGCGACCTCGCGCGCGAGCTCGCCAAGCGGGTGGCGAGCCAAGGCCGGGCGCCGCTCCGCGTCCTCGTCGAGGTCAACGCAGGGATCGAGGCGCAGAAGGCCGGCGTGTCCGCGGAGGCGCTGCCCGAGCTCCTCGCGGCCGTGCGCGGGCTGCCGCAGCTCGAGCTCCGCGGCCTCATGACGATGCCACCGTTCGGGGACCTCGCGGTCGCGCGGCGCGTGTTCGACCGCCTCGCCGCGCTCCGCGAGCGCCTGGGAGGGGCGGCCGCGCTCCCCGAGCTGTCGATGGGGATGAGCGACGACCTCGAGGTCGCCGTCGCCGCGGGCTCGACGATCGTGCGGGTCGGCACCGCCATCTTCGGCGCGCGCGAGTAGGCGTCGCCCGGCGCGCCTCGTCGGCGGCCCTGCGCAGGCCCCCACTGGTCGGCGCGCGCCTCACGGGAGCCGGCGAGCCGGCCGCCGCTCAGCGGTACCCGGTGGTGCGCGGGTTGAACACGACGCGGGCCGTGACCGAGCCCTTGCCCTCGGGCGGCTTGTCGAACCTCGCGCTCGCGAGCGCCTTGGCGGCGCACTCGACGAGGTCCTTGTTGCCCGACCACGGATCGACGTGTGCATTCTGCACCTTTCCGTCCGCGTCGAGGCTGAGGGTGAACGTGGCGCGGGCCTCGACGGGGCGAAGGTTGACGCGCACCGAGCGCTCGCAGGCGTGAAGCGCGGGCCTCACGAGCTCGAGGGCGAAGTAGCACGACGCGACGTAGGCGTCGCGCGAGGTCGGCCGCCGGTTGTCCCCGGCGCGATCGGTGAACACGGCGGGGATGACGATGGGCCCGCGCGCCGCGTCTTCGGCGGTGAATTTGAGCCGACCGGCGACGTCTTTCATGCACAGGATGCTCTCGACCGGGAGGCCACACGCGGCGTACTCCTCGGCGCGGACGACGCGACCGTCGGGGGCGAGGCGCACGACGATCGCGGCTCGCCCTTGGTGCGTCCCCTCGCGCGCAGTGCCGCGGCGGACGCAGGCCTTGAAGCCACGGAGCGTGTCTTCGACCGCGCGCTCGGTCGCGGTGCGACGGTCGGCGCGACCGTCGGAGAAGTAGGTCGCGTCGGGGGCGCCGGGGGCGGCGACGGGCGCCGGGCTGTCCGAGAACGCGTCGTCGCCGAACGGGGTCGGCGCCCAGGCCTGCCCGAGCTCGCCGGGCGGCGGGCACTCGGCGAAGCGGTCGCCGCCGCCGAGCCCGCGGATCTCGAGGTCGGAGACGAGGACATCCATCGTCCCCTGACGCACGTCCTTGATCTGGATGACCTTCGCGTCGGGTTGCGACGAACCGCAGCTCCACGACAGCAGAGTGGAGGCCGAGAGGACGGCGAAAGACCCGAGACGCCGCATGCTGGCCGCAGCATACCGCGATTCGCCGTGGTAGGTTCGGCCCGTGGCTTCGCGCCGAAAGACGGACGACGACACGCTTTTTTCCCGCGCGGCGCGCGCGGGCGGCGACGGCTCGGCTCAGGCCCCGCTCGCCGATCGCATGAGGCCGCGCACGCTCGAGGAGTACGCGGGCCAGTCGCGCGTCGTCGGCCCCGGTCGCCTGCTCGAGCGGCTGATCCGCGAGGATCGGGTGCCGTCGATCGTGTTGTGGGGGCCGCCCGGGGTCGGCAAGACGACCCTCGGCAGGGTGATCGCCGAGCGCACCAAGGCGTTCTTCGTCCCGTTCAGCGCGGTGCTCGGCACCGTCGGGGAGCTCCGCGAGATCGTCGCGGCGGCGAAGGAGCGGCTCTCGTACCGCGGCGAGCGCACCATCGTGTTCGTCGACGAGATCCACCGATTCAACAAGTCGCAGCAGGACGCCTTCTTGCCGCACGTCGAGTCGGGGACGATCACGCTCATCGGCGCGACCACCGAGAACCCGTCGTTCGCCGTCAACGCCGCGCTCCTCTCGCGCGCGAAGGTGTTCCGACTCGAGGCGCTCTCGGAGGCGGAGCTCTCGGGGGTCCTGCGGCGCGCGCTCGAAGACGCCGAGCGCGGGCTCGGCAAGCTGGGGGTGACGGCGGACGGGGATGTGCTCGAGGCGATCGCCCGCGCGGCGCGCGGCGACGCCCGGCGCGCGCTCGGGACGCTCGAGGTCGCCGCCCTCGGCGCGGCGCGCGCGGGGGCGGGGGCGATCACCCTCGAGTCGATCGCGGAGGCGGAGGAGACGGCGCCGCTCCTCTACGACAAGGCGGGCGAGGAGCACTACAACGTGGCCTCCGCGTTCATCAAGTCGATGCGCGGGTCGGACCCGGACGCCGCGGTCTACTGGTTGATGCGGATGCTCGAGGCCGGCGACGACCCGCTCTTCCTCGCCCGTCGGATGATCATCTTCGCGAGCGAGGACGTGGGCAACGCCGACGGGCGCGCGCTGGTGGTGGCGACGAGCGCAGACGCCGCCTACCGCCGGCTCGGCATGCCCGAGGGGATCTACCCGCTCGCGCACGCGGCCATCTACCTGGCGTGCGCGCCGAAATCGAACGCGGTGAAGAACGCCTGGCAACGCGCGAAGCGGTTGATCGACGACCGGGGAGCGCTGCCCGTCCCCAAGAAGCTCCGCAACGCGGTGACGAAGCTGATGAAGGACGAGGGGTACGGGAGGGGGTACTCCTACGCCCACGACTTCGAGGGCGGCGTGGTTCCGGGCGAGACCTACTTGCCCGACGAGATCGCGGACGAGCGGCTGTACGAGCCCTCCGACCGGGGCGAAGAGGTCCGCATCCGCGCGCGGCTCGCCGAGCTGAAGCGGCCCCGCTGAACGTCTGCGCCCCGACCGCACCATCGCCGCCCTGCCGCGCGCCCCCTTCCGGCGCGCGACGCGAATCGTGAGCATGCTAACGATTCCGGCCGGGCCTTCACGGTCCCAGTCCTCTCGACCCCCCAAGTCGAGCTGCACGCTCACGAATCCAGCGAGGCCGCCACCACCTCGTGGCATCCCGAAGGCGAGCTCGTGAGCGTGCTAACGATTCCAGTGGGAGCGCCCCCACCGCCCCACCCATCGCGATGACGCAGTCGTGAGCATGCTAACGATTCCAGTGGGAGCGCCCCCACCACCCCACCCATCGCGATGACGCAGTCGTGAGCATGCTAACGATTCTGGTGAGCCAACACCCCACACCCGCCCGCTCCTGGCGGGTCGTGAGCATGCTGACGACTCTGATGAGGCAACACCCCCCCCGCTCCTGGCCGATCGTGAGCATGCTAACGATTCTGGCGAGGCGGCACCCCATCCGCCCGCTCCTACCGGATCGTGAACGTGCCAACGATTCGGCGCACCGCGCGAAAGCCGGTTCTCTCGGGCGGCGACGGGCCATCCCGCATCGCGTCCCTGCCGGCCAGGCGGCCATTCGCGTGCTCACGGCTTGCGCTCTGGCGGGCGCCGCGGCCATTCACGTCCTCACGAATTGCGCTCTGCGGGGCACCGTGAGCACCCCCGGCGCTCATTCGTCCAGGGTGCCGAGCGCGTCCTCGAGCTCGCCGAGCGCGTGCGAGTTGCCGGCGCCGCGCGCCTGGGTCACGCCCGCCTCGAGCCATGCTCGCGCGTCGTCCTTGCGACCGACCTTGGACAACATCTGACCGCACATCAGGTACATGGGGACGTAGTCCGGCTTCGTCCCGCGGAGCGTCTCGAAGGTGCGCAGCGCGTCGTCCCAACGCTCGAGGGCGCGGTACTCCATCGCGAGGCCGTACCACGCGATCGGATCGGTCGACCCGTCCTGCGTCACTTTCTCGAGGAAGGCCAGGCGCTTGCTGGTGGCGGACATCGCGCCGTGGATAGCACAGCACCTCCGTCCGTTCACTCTTGCCTCGCGCGCGCGGCCTTGCTTTAGCTCGGCCATGAGCGAACGCCTCGTCAACATGCTCTCGACGGAAGAGATCGCGGCCCGCGTCCGGGATCTCGGCGCCCAAATCACCAAAGATTACAAGGACAAGAACCTCGTTCTGGTCGTCGTCCTGAAGGGCAGCTTCGTCTTCGCCTCGGACCTCTGCCGCGCCATCGATCTGCCGCTGCGCATCGACTTCCTCGGCGTGCGGTCGTACGGCGAGGGCACGGAGTCGAGCGGCGTCGTCCAGATCACGCACGACCTCTCCAAGCCCATCGCGAACGAGGACGTCATCATCGTCGAGGACATCGTCGACACCGGTCTGACGATCGCCCACTTGATGGACCTCTTCCGGACGCGCAACCCGCGCTCGGTCAAGGTGTGCGCGCTGCTCCACAAGCCCGCGCGCGCGCGGGTGAGCGTCGGCATCGATTACTTGGGCTTCACCATCGAGGACAAGTTCGTCGTCGGCTACGGACTCGACTTCGCCGAGCGCTACCGGAACATCCCCTACATCGGCGTCGTCGAGCGCTCCTAGAGGCGAAGGCGCTCCTGAGCCTAGGACGCTCCCCAGCCGAAGACCGCAGGACCTCACGGTCGGCGCGTAGCGTCGCGCGCCCTCCCTCGTCGAGGCCCGTCCGTGCCGCTGCAGCCGAGCGGTGAGCGCGGCTGCCGGCGCGAATCGGCGCGCCGCCGCGGCGGATCGAGGGCGACGACCTCACTTTCGGGGCGTTCGCCTCGGCGGACGCGGGCGACGCCGAGCGCGAGCGAGTGCGGCCGCCCTCGACCGGACTGCGCGCACTGCTCACGGCGGCGCTCGAGCCGCGCCGCACGTGGGGTCGCTCGTCGTGACCTCCAGCTTCGTGCCGTCGGTGCGCAGCACGACGGCCCCACACTGGTCGGTGCGGAACGTTCGCACCCCAGCGGCGTCCAGGTTTCCGAGGGCGGCGGGGTGCGGGTGCCCGAAGCGGTTTCGCGCGCCGGTGGAGACGACCGCGACACGCGGCTCGACGGCGGCGAGCATCGCCGCCGACGTGGACGTCCGACTCCCGTGGTGGCCGACCTTGAGGACGTCGGCTCCGAGCCGGGCGCGCGCGCGCGCGATCAACGCGTCTTCGCCCGGGCGCTCGAGGTCGCCCACGAACAGCACCCGGCGCGCGCCGTAGCGCACCCGCAGGACCATCGAGTTGTCGTTCGACCCGTCGTCTTGTCGCGGCCCCGGGCACGGCGCGAGCACTTCGATCGTCACGCCGCCGATGACGTGATCGCCGCACAGCTCGCCGGCGAATCGGACGCGGGCGCCGCGCGCACGCGCCGTCCGAAGCCACGCCGCGTACCCGCCGCCGAGGCCGCGCGACGCGCCCTCCCCGGTGTCCCACGCCTGCTCCACGTCGACGCCCGCGATCCCCGCCGCCAGGCCGCCGAAGTGGTCGGGGTGGGGGTGGGAGAGCGCCGCGACGGCGAGCCGGCTGCGGCGGCGCGCGCGAAGCACCGGCGCCACGACCCGCGCGCCGGTGTCGATGGGGCTCCCGACGATCCCGCCCCCGTCGATCAAGATGGCCTGACCGTCGGGCAAGTCGAGGAGCGCCGCGTCGCCCTGCCCGACGTCCAGGAAGGTCACGCGGAGCTCGCCTATGGGCGCTCCCGCGCGCCGTGCGCCGAGCTCGAGGACCGCGAGCAGTACCGCGGCGGCCGCGAGGACGCCGCGACGCGGCGCGACCCCGAGCCACCCGAGCGCGACGCCGCCGGCGAGCACCGCGATCTGGCCCCCGGTCGGCGGCGGCGCGCCGGCCTTGAGCCACTCGAGCTCCGCCGCCGTCCGCGCGACGAACGCCAGCGCGCGGAGCGCGCCGCCGGCGACGACGGCGAGCCCCCGTTCGACGGGAGCGACAGGCGCGGCGAGGGCGTGGAGGAGACACAGCGGCAGCGCCACCACCTCGCCCACCGGCACCGCCACCAGGTTCGCGAGGATCCCGCCGAGGGGGAGGCTCCGCGACATCCCGAGCGTGACGGGGGCGCACGCCGCCGTCGCCGCCACGGTCGCCGCGAGGGGACGGGCGAGGAGCGTCGGAGCCCGCAGGGCGCTCCCGAGCCAGGACTCGATCGGCCCGCTCCCGGCGAGCAAGCCCGCGGTGGCGCACACCGAGAGCGCGAAAGATGCATCATACACACACAGCGGTTCCGCCAGCCACGTCGCGACGATCGACCACCCCAGCGCGCGATCGGCGCCGAGCCGGCGATCGAGCGCGCGCGCGGCGAGGACGGCGGCCGTCATGATCGCCGCGCGCCGCGCGGATCCGCTCCCGCCGGCAAAGTCGGCGTAGACCCAGGCGAGCGGCGCGCCGATCACCGCGGCGTAGCGCGCGACGTGCACACCGCCGCGGGCGACCCACGGCACGCGGACGAGCGCTGCCTCCAAGCCGCGCACCAGCGTCGCGACGACGAGGACGAGGTGCATCCCGCTCACCGCGAGCAGGTGCATCAGGCCGCTCTCTTTGAACGCCACCGCGTCGGCCTCGGCGACGTCCGACTCGCCGAGGACGAGCGCCCGGGCGAGCGGCGCGACGTCGGGCGGGAAGGTCGCGTCGATGCGACCGCGAACGTGCGCCCGCGCGCGGTCGATCCACGCCCCCGGCCCGCGCCCCGCGCGCACCACCGACCCGAAGCGCACCGAGCCGGAGAGCGACACGCCCCGCGCCGCTTCGCGCGCGCGCCCGTCGATCTCGGGCGCGAGGAAGCGCTCGCGCGGCGCGAGCTGCACGGTGAGCTCGAGCTCGTCTCCCCGCGCGACCGTCGGTCGGTCGGACTCGACCAGGTAGACGAGCACCCGATCGTCGACGCGACCGACGCCTTCGCAGACCAGGTCCATGGGCTCGAGATCGAGCTGGAGCACGTCGCCGCGGCGCGACGGCGACGACACCACCCGGCCGCGCCCGTCGCACGTCGCGGGGCCGCGGAAGCGCCCGACGACCGACGACCGGTGCTGCTCGTGTCCCTCGAACGCCGCGCGGGCGCGGAGCGCGCCGACGGAGGCCGCGACGACGAGCAAGACCGCGAGGCCCCGACGACCGCGGAGGAACGCGACGAGCGCGACCGACGCGCCGCACGTGAGCACGGCCCACGGGCTGGCGACGAAGAGCGCTCCGCCGAGCAAGCCGAGCGCGCTGAAGAGCACCCCGTCGACGCGCGACACCGCCCGATCGCCGTAGCCTGCTCCGAGCGTCGACGGTGAACACGGGTTCATCCGCCACGAGGTGAGCAACCCTCGTACCCGCCGCGATGACTGAAAAGACGAGGACTTGGACGGGGGGTGCCGTGGCCAGGTGTCCGTCGCGGGTGGCCCGGGCCACCTCCTCGGGACGAGACGGACGCTCGCGTTGCGACGGCCACCGCCATCGTCGTAACCTGGAGGACGGTGCACTTGGTTTCCCGGAGCTCACCGGAGTGAGCAACCGCTTCATCCGCTGTCCGCATTGCCGGTTGCCGCACGAGGCCTGGGCCCCGGTCTGCCCGACGACGGGGCAGCCCATCGCGGCGTCGAGCCCGCGGGTCGCCGACCTCGCGCGGAGCAACGTCGAGCTGCCCCCGACCCGGGACATCAAGCCCAACCTCGTCGGCCGGCGCATCGGGGGCCGCTACGTGATCCGCGGCGTCCTCGGCGAAGGCGGCATGGGCACGGTCTACGAGGCCGAGCACCTCGGGCTCGGGCGCATGGTCGCGGTCAAGGTCCTGAACCCGGTGCAGGCCCGCAAGCACGTCGCAGTGAAGCGCTTCCAGCAGGAGGCGCGGGCGGCGGGCTCGATCGGGCATCCGAACATCTGCGAGGTCTACGACCTCGGCACGCTCGAAGACGGCTGCCCGTTCCTGGTCATGGAGCGACTCTTCGGCCAGACGCTCTCGGAGCGCATCGCGGCCCAGGGCGGGCTCCCGGTGCAGGAGATCATCGACATCCTCGTGCAGGTGCTCTCGGGCCTGATCGCGGCTCACGACAAGGGCGTCGTGCACCGCGACATCAAGCCGGAGAACGTCTTCCTCGCGAAGCGACCGGGGTGCCCCGACATCGCGAAGCTGCTCGATTTCGGCGTCTCCAAGTTCGTCGCCGGGGCCCCCGGAGACGAAGAGGAGCTGAACCTCACCCGCACGGGAATGGTGATGGGGACGCCCTACTACATGTCGCCGGAGCAAGCCCGCGGCGATCGGAACCTGGACGCCCGCGTCGACGTGTACGCCACCGGTGTGATGATGTACGAGGCGCTCGCGGGGCGCCGGCCCTTCGTCGCTCCCAACTACAACGCGCTGCTGATGCAGATCATCACGACCGCACCGCGTCCGATCCGCGAGCTGCGCCCCGACGTCCCGCCCGCGGTCGAAGCGGTCTTGATGCGCGCGATGGCGAAGAGCCGGAGCGACCGCTACCAGACGGCCGCGGACTTCCAGCGCGACCTCGTCGCGCTGCGCGAGCGGCGCTCGATGCCGGCGCCAGCCCCGCCGCCGCCAGCGCCGCCGCCACCGCCGACTCCCGAGGAACGCCAGCGAGCGCCGAAGGTCAAGGGGCGCGCTCGCCCCTCCGCGGCCATGCGAGCGCGGCCGCCGTCGGGGCTCAGCCAACTGCCGAGGCTCCCGGGTCAGTCGTCGTCGTCGATGCGCGCGGCGTCACCGCTCGACGAGACGCGCTTCGAGGGCGCGATTCGTGGGCGCCGCCCCCGCGACTCGGAGACGCCAGAGTCCGGGTCCATCGACGTCACCTTCTCCGACAGCCACGACGGCCTGGATTTCGACGACATCCCGACGCGCATCCAGCGGCCGGAGGACGTGGTCCCGCCGCCGCGCCGCCAGCCCCACACTGACTGGGAAGCGGAGACCGTGGTGCGCCCCGACCCTCTGCGAATCCCCAAGCCCGATCCCGACGCGACCATCCGCATGGACGTGAAGCCGCGGCGCCCGACGCGTTGAGCGTCCCTCCACGCGACACGGACGACACGGCGCGGCTCGGACGTCAGCGCCGAACCGCGACGCGGGGCTGCCGAACCGCGACGCGGGGCCCCGAACCACGACGCGGGGCGCCGAACCGCGACGCAAGGCTGTCGAACCGCGATGCGGGGCGCCGAACCACGACGCGGGGCTGCCGAACCGCGACGCGGGGCGCCGAACCGCGACGCGGGGCTGCCGAACCACGACGCGGGGCCCCAAACCACGACGCGGGGCGCCGAACCGCGACGCGGGGCCCCGAACCGCGACGCGGGGCCCCGAACCACGACGCGGGGCGCCGAACCGCGACACAAGGCTCGACGCGGAACAGCGACGCGGGGCTCGACGCGCCAAGGCGGGACGCAGTCGTCGCTGTCGCACGGCGCGCGCAACGCAAGAGCAGGGCACACGGGGTCGCGTGACGGCGTCCGCATGGCCTCGCGCAGGCGCGGGCCGGCGCACCGGGCGACGAGTGCGCCGTACGGCAGGACGGCTGCGCTCTGCAAGCCGCCGTGAAATCGAGGCACCTCAGTCGACGAGATCGAGGTAGTAGAGCCCGTACATCGCGACACCGGCGAACGCGACGACGCCCCCGATCCCGGCGATCACGAGGCCCGCGATGAAGCCGGTCGCGAGCTTCGAGACGAGCTGCTCCTCGCTCTTGTTCGTGAGAATGAGCTCAGCGTCGCCGCCCATCGCGTACATGACGAGCTGGCTCGACGGCGCCATGCGATAGCCGTCGCTCACCGGCGGCCCCGCCTGCCTCGTCGAGGGGCCGAGCGCGAAGAGCGGCTCGTGGGGCACGAGGATCTCCTCTTCGTAGCGCATCGCCTTGTTGAACCCGATCCAGTTGGTGCTCGTGATTCCGCGCGACGCGAGGAACGCCTCGAGGTGGGGCATCGCATCGTTGAAGGTCCCGCTTGACGCGACGTTCTGCCGATCGAGCATCACCGTGGCGCCTCGAGGTCGGATCCTCGCCATCTGTCCGGAGCCGTCTTCGACCATGAAGTCGCGCATGTCGTGCTCGTCGATGACGGTCGCCCAGTAGCTCGACTTGCCGCGACGACGATGCTCCTGGACGACGACGCGAACCCACACGCCTTGCCGCCCGCTGAAAGGTGCGGTGACGAGCCCTTGTTCGCTCGGCACGATGCGGCCCTTGACCTCGACGAAGCCAGTACCCGGTGCCTGCGCGATCGGTGAGGTGGGTGTTGCGATGATCCGCTGGCGCCGGCGCCAGTTCTTGAGGTTTCCGAGCGCGACGGCTCCCCCGATCACGAATGCGAGGGCTCCGAGCAGGAGCAGGGCGTTCATCACGGACGAGTATAGACCGGCTCGGCGTCGTTCGTCGGCCACGACCGCGCTTCGCTCCGAGCAGGCCGCGCGTTCATCGCGGCGGCGCGGGGACCACCTCGGAGCCGCTCCTGGCCACGACTGCGCTCCGCGCACGCAGCGCGTTCATCGCAGTGGCGCGGGGACCACCTCGGAGTCGCTCGTCAGCCACGACTGCGCTTCGGGAGGCGCGTTCGCGTGAGGAGCCCTCTCGTCGGGCGGGTGCTCCCAAGCGGCCATGTCGCGGGCGGCGTCGCGAGCGTTGTGGAGCAGCGCGTGGAGCGCGGGGACTGCCCGCCGAGCATCGCCCCGGGGGCCGGCGGCTGCGCACGCGACGATGATGGCGACCACACCCGTGAGCGCGAGGTCGTGGATCACCTCGAAGTAGCTATCCCAGCCCATTTGGGTGAACGCGACGATCTTCGTTCGACCATCGGTGCCTCGCGTTCGGGTCACCACCTCCCAGTACTCGAGCTCCTTTAGCATTCGACTCACGGTGGCGCCCGTGACTCCGAGGAGGTCGGCGAGTTGGCGCTGCGTCGCACGTCGCCTGGGGCAAGAGTCGAGGACCTGCAAGAGCTGGACGCGCGCGGGCGTGAGGCAATACCTCCGCAGCGCGCGGATGAAGAGCTGGTTCATCGACAGGTACGCGCGTTTGAGTGCGAAGAGCGTCGGATGGAACATGCACGCGGCCCAGCACACCCCGTGCCACCCCCTCACCCGGGAGTGATACCTCGCGACGAAGGAGAAATTAGCAAGCTAACGATTCGGTTCCGCTGCGCGGGGGATCGGATTGGGGTGGCCTGGCCGGTTTTGGGGTGGCCCGGGCCAGGGGCGCGCTGCGTGGGACCCGTGGCTCAGGCACGACGGTACGTGACGACGAGCACGTCCCGATGCGCGGGCTTCGTGTCGTCGACGCGCATCACCGGCGTCACACCGTGGAACACCCGGGCATCATCGACCAGCGCGCTGTCCATGGGCTCCGTGAGCACGAAGCTGCCGAGAGGCCCACGGGCGTTGTCCTCGAGCAGGGTCTCTCCGCTGGCGATGTTCTCGCGACGGACGAGCATCACCATCACCCAGTCGACGCCATCCTTGTGCACCCCCTCGGGTGTCGGCCGCCCCACCTCCGCCCCCGCCTCGATGCGAAACTGGTGGACCTCGACGTGCCACTCCTCCGGCCTCGTTGCGGCCGGAGTCAACGACTCGAACAGCGCGTGCGTGGTCGTGAGCACCGCTCGCAGGACAGGGTGGCCAGCGATGCCGTCGACGATGGGGGCAAACCATCGTTCGATCCCGCCGTTGAGCGGGTTGTAGTCACGGCTCTGGTAGTGAGGCTGATGCGGCTTGCGAGCGATCGCGCTCGACGAGACGGCGAAGCACGCGAACCGGCGCCGCCGATAGCGCCCGCCGTCGGCCATGAAGCCGTCCACGCCCAAGTCGTCCCACGATGCCGCGAAGTCCTCCCAGTCGGTGAGGCCCGCCGCCTCGAGGAGCACCGCCATGCTCTTCGCGTCGGCGAAGACGTACCCGTGCTCACCGAGCGCGCGCGCGATTTCTCCGGCTGTCACCGCGACCCCCTCGTGCGTGGGCTGATCGCCGCGAGGCGCCCCGACCATCGACTCACGCCCCAAGGAGCTCGGTGAGCTCGGCCTCGGTGATGACCTTCGTCCCGTGCTTCTTCGCTTGGTCGAGCTTCGTCTTGCCCGTCTTCTCGCCGGCGACGAGGTACGTCGTCCCCTTCTTCACCGACTCGTGGATCGTAGCGCCCCGCGCCTTCAGGTCCGCGTGGACGTCGTCGCGCTTGCGCGAGAGCACGCCGGTGACGCAGAACGAGCTCCCCGTGAGGGGGCCCTCCGGCGCCGGCGCCTCGCGAGGCTGCGGCCTCCCGACGCCGAGCTCGACGAGCTTCTGCATCAAGCTGCGTTCGACGGGATCGGCGAAGAACTGCGCGATGCTGTCCACCATCTTGGGCCCGAAGCCACGGATGTTGCCGGCGTGCTGACGCAGATCTTCCGGTGACCAACTGAGCATGCGCTCGAGCGTCTCACCCTCTTCGGCGAGCTGGCGCGCAGCGACCTGACCGACCTGCGGGATGCCGAGGCCGCACAGGAGGCGATCGAGCGTCCGCTCGCGCGACGCCGCGATCGACGCGATCACGTTCTCGGCGCTCTTCTTGCCCATGCGATCGAGCGAGGCCACCCGCGTCGCGTCGAGCACGTACAGGTCGGCGACGTCCCTCACCATTCCCGCGTCGACGAGCTGCTGGACCAGAACCAGGCCCAGCGACGCCACGTCCATCGCGAATCGGCGGGCAAAATAGTGAATTTTTGCCATCACTTGCGCAGGACAATTCCGATTCGGACATCGCAGCGTGGCCTCGGCCCGGTCCTCCTCGAGCAAGCGCGAGACCGCCTTGGTGCCGCAAGCCGGACAGGTGTCCGGCATCGCGAACGGCTCGAGCGCCCCCGTCCTCGCCGACGTCTCGACCTCGAGCACCTGCGGGATGATCTCCCCCGCTTTCTCGATCACGACCCGGTCGCCGACGCGCAGGTCGAGCTCCCGAATCTGATCCGCGTTGTGGAGGCTCGCGCGTGAGACGGTCGTGCCCGAGAGCTCGACCGGATCCAGGATCGCCACCGGAGTGAGCGCACCGGTCCGCCCGACGTTGATCTCGATCGAGCGCACGACGGTCGTCGCGCGCTCGGCGGCGAATTTGTAGGCGACCGCCCACTTCGGGAACTTGGAGGTGAAGCCGAGGATGGCTTGCTGCCGGAACGAGTCCACCTTCACCACGGCGCCGTCGGTCTCGTAGGGGTAGTCACGCCGCGCCGCGTCGATCGCGCCGATCGCCGCCATCACTCCGTCCCATGGCACCACCACCTCTTTGCGGTGGGTCGGGAGGCCGAGCTCGGCCAGCCACGCGAGCGCCGCGCCGTGGGTGTCGCAGCGCTGCTCGACCTCCACCGCTTGGTAGAAGAGCGCGCGCAGCGGCCGGCGTGCGACCTCGCGCGGGTCCATCATCCGCACGGCGCCGGCAGCGGCGTTGCGCGGGTTCGCGAAGGGCTCGAGCCCCTCGGCTTCGCGCTCGCGGTTCATCACCTCGAGATCCTTGCGGAAGATGACGACCTCGCCTCGCACCGTGAGCTTGCCGGTGTGGGGGATCGTCCCCGGCACGCCGCGGATCGTCCGGACGTTTTCGGTGATGTCCTCCCCCGTCTCTCCGTCTCCGCGCGTGGTCGCCTGGACGATCACGCCGCCGTCGTACACGACCTCGACGCTCGCCCCGTCCAGCTTGGGCTCCACGCAGAAGCGCGGGACGTCCGCGTCCGACAACCCCTCGCGCACCCGCCGGACGAACTCGCCCATGTCCTCGGCCGAGTAGGCGTTGTCGAGCGAGAACATCCGGTGCTCGCGCTTGACCTTCACCACCCCGGCGCGCACCTCCCCGCCGACCTTCTGGGTCGGGGAGGCCGACGTCGCGAGCGCGGGCTCGCGCGCCTCGATCTCGCGGAGCTCCCGCAGGAGCGCGTCGAAGTCGGCGTCGGAGACCGCGGGGTCGTCGAGCACGTAGTAGCGGTAGTTGTGGGCTTCGATCTCGCGGACGAGGGCGGCGTGTCGCTCGGCGTTGGAGGCCATGACGGACCACGGTCATACTTTCGTTCGGGCGCCGCCAGAAGAGCCAAACGCGCGGCAGGCGAAGGGAGGCACACCGCGCCCGACATCGCACCGGCCGCGGCCGGAGGCGCCGAGACGCAACCCCGGTTGCGGCAATCCCGAACCCTCGCGCGACGCGCCTCGGTGGGTTGCCGCTCGAGCTCGGCG
>JAEUKG010000689.1 GCA_016794325.1 Myxococcales bacterium
ACGACCCTGGAACAAGCGCGCGATGAGGCCCTGGCCTCGCTCGCCTTTGGCGCCCCGCGCCTCAGCCATAGAGCGCCTCGAACTCCGCGCGGAAGGCCTCGTAGACCTTCTTGCGGCGGAGCTTGAGGGACGCGGTGAGGAGCTCGCCCTCGACCGTGAGCGGGCGGTCGAGGATCGCGAACTTCTTGATGGACTCGTAGCTCGCGAGCTCGCCGTTCACGGCGTCGATCCGCTTCTGGACGAGGGCGCGCCGCGCCGCGTCCCGAGCGCCGGGGGCCACGCCCTCGAGGTGCTTGCCGACGACGTCCTCGTTGAGCCAGAACCCGGCCACGAGGAACTTCTTGGCGTCGCCGTACACGACGACGTGGGCGATGAACGGATCGTCCTTGAAGCGGAGCTCGATGTTCGCCGGAGGGACGTTCTTGCCGCCGGCGGTGACGAGGATGTCCTTCTTGCGGTCGACGATCTGGAGGAAGCCGTCGTCGGTGAAGCGGCCGACGTCGCCGGTCTTGAACCAGCCGTCGTCGGTGAACGCCTCGCGCGTCGCCTCGGGATCCTTGTGGTAGCCGCCGAAGACGTTGGGCCCGCGGGCGAGGATCTCGCCGTCCTCGGCGAGCTTGAGCTCCACCTGGGGCAGCGGCTTGCCCACGGAGTCGAACCGGAAGGCGTCGTGGCGGTTGAGGGTGAGGGTCGGCGAGGTCTCGGTGAGCCCGTAGCCCTCGACGAGGAGGATGCCGCTCTCCCAGAAGAGCTCCTTCACCTCGCGCTTGAGCCCCGCCCCGCCCGAGAGGCAGTAGCTGAGGCGCCCGCCGGTCGCGTCCGCGAGCGCCTTCTTCCGCGCCTCCGGGCTCGTATGGTGCACCGCAGCATGTGCGATCTTCTCCCAGTGGGAGGGCACGCTCATGAAGACGTTGGGCTTCACCTCCGGCAGCCGAGCGAGGCAGGTCGCGGGATCGGCGAGGTAGGTGAGCCACCCCAGCGTGTTGCCGAGGCACATCTCGCCGAGGCCGAAGATGTGGCTCATGGGCAGCCACAGGAGATCGACGGAGCCGTCCTCGAGGAGCGGCGCGTTGCAGCGCAGCCAGTCTTGCCCGTTCGCGGAGACGTTGCGGTGGGTGAGCGGGACGCCCTTGGGGTTGCCCGAGGTGCCGCTCGTGTAGAGCATGAGGCCCACCTGATCGAGCTTCACCTCCATCATCCGGCGCTCGAACGCGGCCGGGTCCTCGCGGTGCCGGGCGGCGCCGAGGCCGCGGGCGCGCGCCCAGGGGTAGAGCTTCTTGTCGACCTCGGCGAGGGTGGGCACCGCCTTGCCGGACGCGCGGCGCTTCTCGAGCACCGACGGCGCGTCGACGTCGCCCATCACCACCACCCGCTCGAGGCTCGGCAGGCTCGACCAGGCCTCGAAGAGGCGGCCGAGGAGCTCGGGGGTGTCGACGAACACGACCTTCGCGTCGGCGTGGCCGACGACGTAGGCCGCCTGGGCCGCGGTCGACGCCGGGTAGATGGGGACGATCACCCCTCCCGCCGCCTGGATCGCGAGCGCCGCGCTCGCCCACTCGACGCGGTTCGGGGCGAAGACCGCCGCGCGGTCCTCGTGCCCGATCACGTCGTGCAGGAACAGCCCCACCTCGCGGATCTCGTCGGCGAAGGCGCCCCACGTCACCGCGTCCCACTGCCCCGGCCCCTTCGGGACCATGAAGCGCGGGCGGGTGGCGAAGTCGGCGAGCCGCTCGAACACGGCGCGCGGGGCGATCTTCATCTCCAGGTACGGCGTGATGTCCATGGTGCTACCTCGCGTCTTTGGACTTGAGCTCCTCGAGCTTCTCCTCGAGGTCGTAGATGCGGCTCTCGAGCTTGTTCAGCGTGTAGAGCGCGCGCTCCTGGTCGCGCTTGGTGGGCAGGCCCATCGTGCCCCACATGCCGGCCACCATCTTGTCGTACGTGGCCTTGGTGCGCATCGCCGACGAGAGCATGGCGCCGCTCGGCCCGAGGACCATCGGGCTCTTCAGCCACACCTCGAGGTACTTGGCGGTCGCGTTCTCCCAAGCGTCGAAGCCCTTCTTGAACGTGCTCCACATCATCGGATCTCTCTCCTTCACTGCCTCACGAGGCCAAGACGGCGCAGCTCGGCGGCCGTCGTGAAATCGTCGTTTCCTTCGCCGATCTTGCTGGTCGCGCGCGCCACCTCTCCGAGGCACTCGAAGAGGAAGATCACCTGGCGCTGGGTCGTGGTCTGCCCCGCCGACGGCTCGATGGTGAGCGACGTCCGCACCCGCAGGGCCTGGGTGACGACGAGATCGGGCAAGGTCACCTTCCCCGCCCCGTCGACCTTGATGTCGTAGGTGTCGCGCGCGGCGTAAGGCAAGCCGCGGAAGGTCGCGTTGCGCACGTCCGACTTGGCCGTCCACGCGAGCCCCGGCGTGAGCGGGAAGCGGAGGACGTCGATCGGTGTAGAATACACGAGGAGCGTCTTGCCCTCGGGGGGGTCGGGACGGGTCGAGGCGAAGCCGAGGATCCGGAGCGCGGCGTCGTCGTGGACGTAGACCGCCTCCGTGGATCCGGCGGCGTCGAACGGGGTGACGAACGCGTTCGGCGGGAACGAGCTCGCGTACCACTTGCCGGCGATGGCGGACGCCGACAGCTTCGCCGCGCGATCGTCGGCGTAGCTCGTCCCGAAGTCCCAGACGAGGCGGCCGTCGCGATCGACGACGCCCTTCACGTCGACGGGGCGCTCGCGGCCGTCGGGCGACACGAGGTAGGTCGCGGGGACGCCGAGGCTCGGCGCCGCCTCCCGCGCCTCGATCTTGCCGTCGAGGTTGGGCACGCACGAGAGCGGGGTCACCCCGCCGTCGTAGGCGGCGATGGTCGGCACGACCGTCTGGTTGTCGCCGCACGCGAAGAGGAGCGCCCCGCCGGCGAGGGCGAGGGCCGCGATGGCGAGCTTCGTGGTGGTGGTGGTGGTCATGGTCAGAACACGTACTGGAGGCGGAGGCGGAGGAGCTGGGCGGGCTTGGCCGAGAGGCCCTGGGCGTCGTTGTCGAGGCCGGCGAGCGGGAAGAGGACGGCGTGCTCGAGCGCGGCGAGGAAGCCCCCGCGGCTGGTGTAGAGGATCGTGGGGTCGATCTCGATCCCGAGCGGCGCCTTGCCGTTGGGCGTCGACGCCGCGCGCACCGCGCTCGAGCCGACCACGGCCAGGCTGGCGGTGATCTCCGCGCTGCGCCACCGGATCGGGGTGACGCGGACGTGGGGGCGGACGTACGCGGCGTCGGTCACGGTGCCGATGATCTCGCGGAAGAGGATGCGGTCGACGCGGTAGTCGGGGTGGAAGCGGAAGTTGTCGGCGCGGTTGTCGAACGGCGGGTTCGCCTGCGCGCCGTCGAGATCCCCGGGCTTGGGGGCGGCCGCGCCCGGCTTGACGACGGCGCCGAAGCCGGGGGCCGGATCGCCGCTCGCGAAGCCCATGTCCACCCCCCCGCCGACGAGGCCCTCGGCCCGGCCGAGATCGCTCTCGAGCGCGGCGCCGAACTGGCTGCTCTTGGCCGGCTCCTTGTAGAGGAGGCCCGGCAAGAGCGACGGCTGATCGACGGTGGCGCCGAGCCACGCGACCTCGGCCTCGATGCGGAGGAGGCCGGAGGTGACGCGGGCCCAGCCGTCGACCGCGGTCGCCCGGTAGCCGCGCGCCATGACGTCGGTGGCGGAGAGCGCGTTCGGCTGGGCGACCGGGAGGTAGCTCGAGGGGACGTCGCTCTCTTGCCAGCGGTGCGAGACGTAGGCGCCGTAGTCGAGCGTCGTCTTGCCGGCCTTTGCGCGCCGCGCGCGCGCCGCCTCGTCGTGGTGGCGCAGCGCCGCGAACGTGACGCTGCGGACGTCGGTGCTCGGCTCGACGCCGAGGGTGCGGTTCGACGCGCGCCGCGGCACCTGGGGCCCGGTGGCGCTGAAGTCGTACGCGACGGCGAAGATGTGGCCGAAGAGCGGGGTGAGGAAGGCGACGCGGTCGGCGGCGTCGCCGCTGTCGCAGTCGAGGCAGTCGCCGCCGTTGGCGAGCATGCCGAGGCCCCACGAGTTGCCCATGCGCCCCGCGGCCACGAGGCCGAACGGCAGGAGCGCCTCGCCCCACGCGCGCTTGAGGCGCAGGAGATCGCCGCCCGCGCGCTGCGAGACCGTCGCCGACGGGATCCCCTCGGGCGCGCTGCCGAGGGCGAGGTTGTCGAGGGCGTCGAGGCGCGCCTTCACCGCGACCACGTTGCCGGGGGCGTAGAACGCGAGGTCCGCCCGCAGGCGCATGTCCCAGTGGGTGAGCATCTGCCGGCGCGGCTCCGACGCCGACACCGGGAAGAGCGGATCGCCGGACGGGGTGAGGCCGCGATCGAGGTCGAGGTTGCCGAGCATCTCCCCGCGGGTGCGGAGGTAGCCCGACACCTCGGCGCCCCACTTCTCGCGGCGCTCGATGTCCTGGCCGATCTCGGTGAAGCCGGTCGCGCGGGCGGGGGCGGACCACGCCGTCGCTGCGCCGCACAAGAGCGCCCCGGCGAGGATGTTGCGGCGCACCATTTCAGGGCTCCTCGGCGAGGAACGCCACGAGGTCGCGGTTGGACGCCGCGATGGCCTCGATCATCGGGAAGTGGCCGCACGCCGGGTACACGACGAGCTTCGACTGCGGCAGGTCGCGCGAGAGGCGCTCGCCGTAGGCGAGCGGCGTGACCTGGTCCTCGCGGCCCCAGAGGAGGAGCACCTTGTGCTTGATGGTTCGGTACTTCGGCTCGACGGAGGCGTAGCGCTGCCCGCGCACCGCGGCGAGCGCGGCGGCGACGGTGCCGGGGCGCTCGAGCGCCGCCTCGACGTCCTCGACCAACTTCTCGGTGACCCACGACTTGTCGTGGAACGCGAGCGCGATGCGCTCGTCGGGGCGCTCGGTGTAGTAGAGCGAGAAGAGCGTCTCGCCGACGCCGGAGGCGCGCGCCCAGTGGAAGAAGGGCGGGAGCTGGGCCTCGTAGGCCCACGCGTCGTAGAGCGCCATGCGCGACACGCGCTCGGGCGCGGCGAGCGCCATCGCGAGGGCCACCGACGCGCCCCACGAGTGGGCGACCACGGTCGCGCGCTCGACGCCGCGCTGGGTGAGCAAGCCGAGGACGATGCGGGCCTGGGCCTCGGGCGAGTAGTCGCCCTCGGGGCGGTCGGTCCAGCCGAAGCCCTTGAGGTCGAGGGCGATGACGCGCTTGCCCTTCTCGGCGACCGCGGGCCGCACCGCGTCCCACGTCTCGAGCGACGACGCGAAGCCGTGGACCATCACCACCGCGTCGCCTTCGCCGCCGGTGTCGACGTAGCGGACGCGCGCTCCCTCCACCTCGGCGAAGGTCGCCCCCTTGGGCTCGCCGGGCATGGGACCTTGATGGAACGAGAGGCAGCCGGTGACGAAGGGCATGAGCGTGAGGACCCCGAGGAGGAGGAGCAGCGCGCCGAGCCGGCTCACGGCGACATCCTCTCGACCTCGGCCGCGCGGACGAACTCGGCCTGGGTCTCGTTGTCGCGTGAGCGGACGCGCGCCACGGTGCCGTGACACTCGGCGACGAACGCGAACGTGCGCGTCGTCGTCGGGATGACCCCCACGGTCCGGGTGAGCACGGTGCTCACCCGCAAGACTTGGAACGTACCGAGCGGCGTCTTGAGCTCCCCCTTGGCGTCGACCTCGGTCTCGTACTTCTCGGAGTAGGCGGTGACGACGCCGTTGGCGAGGCCGGAGACGGTGACGTTGCTCGTCCACGTCTTGCCGACGGTGAACGGCAGCGACAGGATCACCGCCGAAGGATCGTTGGTGACGCGGGTGCGGGTGAGGCCGCCGTCGGGCGACACCACGCCGAGGAGGACGAGGGCCTGCGCGTCGAGCTTGAAGACTCCGAGCAGATCCGAGGTGTCGGAGAGCTTGGTGACGTACGACGCCGTCGGGAAGTCGGCCGCGTACCAGGTGCCCGCGGCCGAGCGGAGCTCGCTCACGACCGCGTGATCGCCCGGCAGCGCACCCGACAGATCCCACGTGCGCGTGCCGTCGCCCTTCTTGACCCCCGCGACGTCGACGTCGACGTCGGTCGCCACGCGGAAGTTCGCCTTGAGGCCAGGGGCGAGGGGCATGTCGGAGAGCGACACCACGCCGTCGCGGACGGCGGTGCAGCCGCTCGGCCCGCCGTCGCCCGAGCCGCCAGACGAGGAGCCGCCCGACGACGACGCGCCGCCCTCGCCGCCCGCGGCGCCGTCTTGTTGCGCCGCAGCATCGGCCCCGGCGCCGGCCACGCAGCGGCCGTCGGACGAGCACACCCCCGAGGCGCAGTCGGCGCCCACGCGGCACGCGGGCGTCGCCGCGTCGCCGCAGCCGGCGGCCAAGCCGAAGCCGAGGCCGCCCACGAGGACGGCGGCGGGGACGAAGGAGCGAAGGCGCGAGGGGCTCATCGGGGCCTCGGGGTCAGTGAGAAGCGGCGAGCGTGGCGGTTCGTTTGGGCGCGGAGGCGAGCCCCAGGGCGGGGACGACGATGGCGAGGTGGACGAGCGCGAGGAACGCCATCCCCGCCGAGAAGCCCATGCCCTGGGAGATGACTCCCGATAGCACGGGGACGACGAAGCCGCCGGCCTGGCCGACGAGCATGAGGAGCCCGAGCGCGGCGCCGGCCCGGGCCGGCCCCACCCGCGGCATCTCCAGGGGGGCGGTGAGGAGCAGCGGTGCGAACGATCCGCCGCCGAGCGCGGCCACGGCGAGGAGCGGCCACCCCACGCCCTTCGGCACCACGGCGAAGGCGAGGAGAGCGGCGCCGGCCGTGACCGCGCCGGCGAGGATGAGGGGGCGGCGGCTGCCGATCTTGTCGGAGACCCAGGGCCCCGCGTAGTTGGCGACGCCCGCCGAGGTGAGCCACACCGCGATGCAGAGGCCGACCTTGCCCTTGGACAGGCCCGCCGCCGTGAGGAGCTGCGGCAGGGTGGCGAGGAGCGCGAGGTAGCCCCCGAACAGGAGAAAGTGCATGGCCCCGACCCGGCGCATGCCCGGCTCGCGGACCATGCGCAGCGAGTCGGCGAGGGGCGCGTGGGCGCCGAGCGACGCGCCGTCGCGGACGGTCGCGTAGAAGGCGGCCGCCGACGCGACCATCGCGCCCGCCGACGCGAGCATGAGCGGCCTCCAGCCGCCGAGCACCGGGGCGAGCACGGTACGCCCGATCAGCATCACGAGCGCGGTCGCGAGCGTGTAGCCGAGGAGGGCGA
Source organism: Myxococcales bacterium (assembly GCA_016794325.1). GTDB lineage: Bacteria > Myxococcota_A > Polyangia > Polyangiales > Polyangiaceae > SXNL01. The sequence continues at coordinate 7,243 of JAEUKG010000689.1, forward strand.
GGCCGTTGGCCCGGGCGACCCTCGCGAGCGGCAAGGCCCCCGCGAGGGCCTTGGGCAACGACGGCGCAACGAAGCCGATGTGGAGGCCGAACAGGAGCATCATGACGGACAGAGACAGCGGCCCCACCGCCCACGCCCGCGCCGCGCACGCCGCGGCGCCGAAGATCATCGCCGCCGCCGCGACCCGGCGCGGGCCCAGCCGGTCGACCGCGGCGCCGCCGAGGGGCGCGGCGAGGGCGATCCCGAGGGACGCGGCGCCGAAGGCCGCGCTGCTCGACGCGCGGGTGAGGCCGAGGTCGCGGGCGACCTCCGGCATCACCGCCGGGAGCGCCGACCAGCCGAGGCCCCCGCCGACCGCCTGGACCAGGATGCACGCCGCCGTCGTCCGCCCGCCTCGCTCCATCGTGACCTCCACCTCTTTGCTGCGCCGCACCAAGCGCCCCACGCGCCAGCTTTCCCGCAGTGACGTGGCGATCAATAGCCCGTTCCGCGGTCGAGTCAAGGACCTTTTTGTTGCAGTGCAACATTCGTTGTTGCGGCGCAGCGACGGTGCTCTAATGGACGTCATGTCGCTGACGCCCGTCACCGTGATCAAGAAGTACCCGAACCGCCGCCTCTACGACCCCGACGGCTCCCGGTACATCACCCACGAGGAGCTCACCGAGAAGATCCGTTCGGGGCGCGACGTGGTCATCGTCGACGCGAACACCGGGGAGGACCTCACCCAGGCGACGCTGACCCAGCTCATCCTCGAGAGTCGTGGCGGCGCGCGGCTCCTGCCCGTCCCGCTGCTCTTGCAGCTGATGCGCCTCGGCGACGGAATGCTCGCCGAGTTCCTGGGCCGCTACATGAGCTGGTCCCTCGAAATGTATCTGCAAATGCGCTCGCAGGCGTCGCAGATGATGCCGTGGAACCCGTTCGTCGCCGGCCCCTCGGGCGCGCAGGCCTTCGCGCGGATGATGCCCGCGATGATGGGGCAGCCGATGGGCGGGCCGCCCTTCCACCCCTACGATCGCGGGGCGCCCCCCGCGGCCGCCGCGGGCGACGTCGCGCCGCCCCCTCCACCTCCCCCGTCGCCCCCGCCCCCTCCGCCCGACCCGGGCGCGGACGTGGAGGCGCTCCGCCGCGAGCTCGAGGAGCTCAAGCGCGCGGTCCGCGGCGGCGCCGCCCGGCCCGCGAAATCGCGCGCGAAACGGCCGAAGCGCGGGGGCTGAATGTTGCGCCGCAACAATTAGTTTGTTGCACCGCAACAAAATCGCCTTGACCCCCCCGACCTCGGTGCTTACCCTGCGATTCGCCGCGCCGCGCTGGCGCGCAGGAGGTCCCGAACCATGTTCTTCAACCCGTTCTTCGTGCAGCCGCAGCAATTCGACCCCTTCAGCAAGGCCTGGGCCGACGCCCACGCCCGCGCCTCCGCCTGGGCGGCCGAGGGCGCCAAGGTCGAGGGCAAGGCGCGCTCGCACGCGCGCGACCTGGTCGACGAGTGGGCCAAGCTCACCAAGGCCACCCTCGACTACAACGCCGAGCTGTCCGCCGAGTGGCGCAAGATCACGCTCGACGCCATGAAGCCGGCTGCCGGGGCCTGACGATGGGGGGCCTGACCTCTCCGCGCGACGCCATCCTCTCGCTGGGGACGGCGACGCTGTACCGAATCCGGTCCGAAGGGGTCGACGCCTCGTTGCCGCCCCTTCTGCTCGTGCCGTCGATGATCAACCGCGCGTACGTGCTCGACCTGCGGGAGGGAGCCTCGCTCGCCGCCGCGGTCGCGTCGGCCACGCCGCGGCGTGCGGTGTACCTCCTCGACTGGGGGATCCCCGAGGACGAGGACCGCTACACCACCTGGGACGAGGTCGTCGCCCGGCTCGCGCGGTTCGCCCGCGCGGCGCGGCGCCACGCCGGCGCCGCGAAGCTCGCGGTGCTCGGCTACTGCATGGGCGGCACGCTCTCGTCGATCCACGCGGCCCTCCACCCGAACGAGGTCGCCGCGCTGATCGATCTCGCCGGGCCCATCGACTTCTCCAAGGCCGGCCTCTTGGGCGACCTCGTCGACGCCAAGCACTTCGACGCCAAGGCCGTCGTCGCCGCTGGCAACGTGGGGCCGAGCCAGATGCAGAGCGGCTTCCTCGCGCTCCGCCCGACCGGATCCGTCGCCAAGTGGGTCGGCTTCGCCGACAAGGCGCACGACGAGGCGTCGCGCGAGGCCTTCTTCTCGCTCGAGGAGTGGGCGAGCGACAACATCCCCTTCCCGGGCGCGGCGTACGAGACGTACATCGGCGATCTCTACCAGAAGAACGCCCTCGTGCGCGGCGAGCACCACGCGTGCGGCGAGCGCGTCGATCTCCGGCGGATCCAATGCCCGGTCCTCGTCATCGTCGCCGAGCGCGACGCGATCTGCCCGAAGGAGGCCGCGACCGCGCTCCTCGATCACGTGGGCTCGCGCGCGGGCAAGGTGCTCGCCGTCCCCGGAGGCCACGTCGGCGCCGTGGTGGGCAGCCGCGCGCAGAAGGTGCTCTACCCCGCCATCGCCGAGTGGCTCGGCGAGGTCGCGGGCCACCGCGCGAGCGCCGTCGCCACCGCCTGAGGTCTACGCCGCAGGATTGCTGCGCCGCAACATGGCCCGGCCGCGCCGCGCTTATGCGGCGCGCTCGCCGGAGCTCCGCGAACGCGAACGCGAACGCGAACACGAACACGCCTCGCGAACGCACACGCACACGCGAACGCGAACGCGAACCCGAACGCGAACCCGAACGCGAACACGCCTCGCGAACGCACACGCACACGCACACGCGAACGCGAACCCGAACGCGAACCCGAACGCGAACACGCCTCGCGAACGCACACGCACACGCACACGCGAACGCGAACGCGACGCGAACGCGAACGCGA
>JAEUKG010000058.1 GCA_016794325.1 Myxococcales bacterium
CCCACGCGCGCGTCGCGAGGCCGGCGCCCTCGAGCCGGGCCCGCTCGAGGTCGCTCGTCCGCTCGGCGGCGATCCACTTGCCGAGGTCGGAGCGCGCGCGGCCGACGCCGCCGAGCGGCAGGTCCTGGGTGAGGGTCGCGCCGAGCTCGGGCCCGGCGCCGGAGGGGCCGCGGCGCTCGCCGGCGAGGACGCCCAGCCGCGGCACCGCCCCGAAGAACGTGGAGGCGCTGGCGACGCGCGCGGCGGGCGCGGCGGCGAGCGCCGCGGCGCGCGTCGTGGGTCCGTGGCTCGCGCCGCGCCGCGCCGCGTCCGCCCGACCGAGGGCGGTCTCTTCGGCCCCGCACGGGACCGAGAGGGTGAGCGCGACGAGCGCTGACGCGAGCTTCGCTGGGCCGCGGGGGGGCACGTCGTCACGTTGACAGAGGCGCGCGGCCCCTCCCATCCGACAAATGCCGGATGTGGCGCCCCGGCGCAGGGAAGGTAATGTTTCCCTTCGTGAACGGCGCCCAACGTTCGACGCACGCTCCCTCGAGCGCGATCCCCTACCTCGCCCTCGGCGCCACCTTCGGGGTGGCCTACGCCGTGCTCAACACGGCGATGGACTACTGGGACCATCGCGGCGCCGTCGCGGGCGCCTTCGTCGCCGTGCACGGCGTGGTCGACAAGGGGATCCCCGTCCTCGCGGGCCTCCTGGCGGGGCTCGCGTTCCACTACGTGCGCATGCGCACCGCGTTCGCGCGCGCCGAGCGCGAGCGGGCGGAGCTCCTCCGCGGCCGCCTCCAGCACGTCGAGCGCGACCAGGCGGTGTGGGTGGTCGCGGCCTCGGCGCTCCACGAGATCAAGAACCCGCTGCACACGGCGGGGCTCTTGCTCGAGGAGCTGGAGGAGGGGCCGAGCGCCGAGGAGCGCGCGCGCATCGTGGCGTCGATGCGGGCGGAGCTCGATCGCGCCGCCCACTCGCTCTCGGCCCTGCGCAAGCTCGCGGCGAGCAGCCGCCGCGACGGACCCGCGGCCAAGGTGTCCGACGTCGCGCGGGCCGTGGTCGCCGATCTCACCCCCCTCGCCAGCGAGGCGGGGACCGCGCTCACCCTCGACGCGCGCGCCGAGGGCGACGCCCTCGCCGACGGCGGCTACCTCCGCATCATCCTCGAGAACCTCGTCGCCAACAGCATCGAGGAGCTGCCGAAGACCGGGCGCGGCGGCCACGTCCACGTCGAGCTGCGGGAGGCGGAGTCGGGGGTCGAGCTCACCGTGTTCGACGACGGGCCCGGCATCCCCGAGGGCGAGCGCGAGCGCATCTTCGAGCCCCTCCGGAGCACCAAGGCCGACGGCCTCGGGCTCGGCTTGGCGGTGAGCCGCGCCCTCGCGCGGGCGCGCGGAGGCGACGTCCGCTACGTGGCCGATCCCCGGTGGTCGACGGGCTTCCGGGTGACGCTCCCCGCGCCGCAGCGATGAAGAAGCCTCGCGTGCTCGTCGTCGAGGACGAGGAGGAGTCGCGCCGCAGCCTCACGCGCTCCCTCGAGCGCGCCGGCTACGAGGTGTCGGGGGCCGCGACGACCGACGAGGGCGCGGCGCTCGCCACCGGCGGCGACTTCGACGCGATCGTCCTCGATCTCGCGCTCGGCCGGGACGACCGCGGCGGCCTCGTGATCCTCGAGCGCCTGCGCGGCGCCGGCAAGCGCACCCCGTGCGTCCTCGTCACCGCGTTCGCCGATCTCGAGAAGACGAAGGCCGCCCTCAACCTCGGCGCCTCGTTCTTGATCGAGAAGCCGTTCCGGAGCGCCGATCTCGTGGAGGTGCTGCGCGATCTGTCGGCGCGCGCGGCCGATCTCTCGGGGCGCGTCGACGACGCCCTCGCGCGGGCCGCGCTCACCGAGCGCGAGCGCGAGATCGCCCTCCTCATCCTCAAGGGCCTGCCGAGCGCCGAGATCGCCCACGTCCTCGGCGGCAGCGAGAAGACGGTGCGCCAGCACATCACCCAGATCTACGAAAAGTGCGGGGTGAGCTCGCGGGCGGAGCTCTTCCACTACGTCTTCCCCTTCTGACGCGCCCCGTGCCCGTGCCCCTGCCCGAAGCAACGCGGGCCCCGGCGATAGGTGCACAATACATGCTTCGTGAGAGCGCCCGGCGCCCCTCACCGGCGCGGGCGAGAGACGATCGAGGAGATCACGAACATCGCCCCCGCCGCGCACGAGATCGCGAGCAGGATCTTCGCGGTGCCGTCCTCGTGACGGTCGTGCATGTGCATCGCCGCGAAGCCGGCCGCGATGCCGATGGCGGTGTAGATGATCTGCCGCCCGACGACGTAGAGCGCGCGCGAGCCCTCGCTCACGCCTCGGACCCGGACCTCGAGCTCGCCTCGCACGGCGCGCTGGAGGTACTTCTTCATGTCCTCGGGGAGCGTGACCGCCGACAGCGCCATGTCGCGCACGGTCTCCATCGCGATCTCGCGCCAGTCGCGGTTGCCGAGGACGAACTCCTGCAGGTACGGCTGGATGATCCCCATCGGGTTGAGCTCGGGGTCGAGCGTCGCGCACGAGCCGTAGACGAGCAGGAGCGTGCGCTCGAGGAGCACCCAGTCCTTCGGGATGTGGAAGACGTCCGACAGCTCCTTCAGGCCCACGTTCATGCGGCGGAGGTCGAGGAGGTTCTCGATGCCGCGCTGGGGGTCGATGCGGATGTCCTTGAGGTTGAAGCTCTCGAGCTTGACCTCCTCCTGGAAGCGCCGGTGGAAGTACTCGATGATCTTCTCGCTGGTGGCCTCGTCGCTCGTCCGCGACAGGAACCCCATCTTGCGCAGGGCCTTCACGAGGCGGTCGGTGTCGCGGCGGATGACGCCTTCCATGAACTCGGGGATCCCGTCGCGCATCTGCGGCGACAGCTCGGCGACGGCGCCGAAATCGAGGAGCACGAGGTCGCCCGCCTCGTTGACCATCAGGTTCCCGGGGTGCGGATCGGCGTGGTAGATGCCGTCGACGAAGATCATCTGGCAGTACACGCGCACGAGGCGGCTCGCGAGGTCCTTCTTGTCGATGCCGAGCGCGTCGAGGGCCGCGAGGTCGCCGATGCGCACGCCGTCGACGAAGGTCGCGGTGAGCACGCGCCCGGTCGAGTGCGAGCGGATGGGGACGGGGAAGACGACGCGCGGGTTCTTCTCGAAGTTCTTCGCGATCTTCTCGATGTTGTCGGCCTCGGCCTTGAAGTCGAGCTCCTGGCCGAGCAGCTCCTTGATCTGGTGGTAGTAGGCGTCGAGGCCCTGCACCGGCACGAACCACTGCACGATGGCCATGATGCGGCGGATCGTGAGGAGGTCGAGCCGGACGATCTCGTCGATGTCCGCGTGCTGCACCTTCACCGCGACGCGCGTGCCGTCGTGGAGCGTCGCCTCGTGCACCTGGCCGAGCGACGCGCTGGCGATGGGCTCCTCGTGGAAGTCCTTGAAGAGCCTGCCGATCCGGCCGCCGAGCTCGCCCTCGACCCGCGGCTTGATCTCCGAGAACGGCCGCGGCGGCACCTGGTCTTGCAGGCCCTCGAGCTCCGAGCGGAACTCCTCGGGCAAGAAGTTCGCGAGGATCGAGAGGAGCTGGCCGACCTTGATGAAGAGGCCCTGGAGCTCGAGGATCGTCACGTAGACGCGCCGCGCGTTCCGACGATGGACCTCCGGAAGCTCCTGCTTCGCCCACGCCGCTCCCAGGAATCGCGTGCGGGCCTTGAGCCAGAGGTAGCTGAAGATGACCTGGTAGGTCGTCAGGTAGGCGCGCACGAAGCGCCAGCGACCGACGCTCGGCCCCCGGTAGCGGGACGCGAATTCGTCCCCGGATCGGCCGGCGTCGCCGGAATTTTCCGCGGGCGACGGGGTCGACTTTTCCGTCGGCGTCACCGCGACGATTTCCCGGGTGGTCATCGGGTACGAGCGTACGCACTTTTTCCGGGCGCGCGGAACTCCCGACGTGGACTTACGTGAGATCGTGCGGTTAGCCCTGGCCGGCGGTCCCGCGATCCCGAAAGGTGGTTCCCATGCGACGTTGGATCGTCTCCGTCAGCGTTCTCGTCCTGGGCGTCATGGGCACCACCCTCGGTGCGGGATGCGCGGGCAACGACGGCTCACCCCTCGCCCGCACCACCACGCGCGGCGGCACGAACACGAGCCGCGGCGCCAGGTCCACCGGGGACGACGACGGGGACGAGTCTCCGACGGAGGCGGCGAACGGATCGATTCCGAAGTCGAACGGGAGCGGGGCGGGAGGCTCGGGCGGAACGGGCGGGTCGTCCGGCCCCACGACGACGCCCGGCACGTCCGGGTCGGCGGGGACGGCCGGCGCGCCAGGGACGCCGCAAACGCCCGGCGTCCCGTCCTCCGGCAATCCGGTTCTCGACGAGGCCCGCGCCTACAACCTCCAGGCCATCAACGCGATCCGCGCCAAGGCCAACCTTCCCCCGTACACGATGGACGCCAAACTCAACGACTTCGCCCAGAAGGCCAGCGAAGATCTCGCGTCGACGAACGCGGCGCACCGCTACTTCTCGCGCAACGCCAACTCGTGCCAGTGCAGCCTCTCCGCGGAGAACCAGGGAGACCCTTCCGGCTGGGCGCCCGGCGACGTGAAGAAGCAAATCGACGAGATCTTGGACCTCATGATGAGCGAGGGTCCCGGCGGCGGACACCACGACAACATCGTGT
>JAEUKG010000465.1 GCA_016794325.1 Myxococcales bacterium
CCAGTCGTTCGTGGTCGAGCGCCTGCATCCACTCCCCATCGGCCGCTTTGCGCACCCTGTTGCCTCCCTCGGGCACGGGCACGGGCACGGGCACGGGCACGGGCGAGAGGAGAGCCGGCGTTCAGGGACACGCCCTAGCGGCCGAGCACCACGACGCGCCCGTCGACGTTGAGCACCTGCGCGCCGCCGCGGACGTCGGCGAGCGGATCGTCCCAGTGGGCGTGGCCGCACACGACGAGGACCGGGCCCGAGCCGTCGAGCGCGCGGCGGACGTCGGCGTTCCCTCGCCGGCCGTCGACGTCGGGACCGCCGTGGAGGACGAGCACGTCCGGGCGCTCGCGCAGGACCGCGCGCGCCATCCGGGTGAAGTCGCGCGGGCTCTTGCGCCGGGGCTTCCTCGGATCGCCGACGATCCCGCCGACGCCTCCGACGCGCAGGCCGTCACGCTCGACGGTCGCCCCGTCGAGGAGGTCGACCCCGGCCGCGCGCGCCCACCGCGGATCGTCACCGAAGGTGTCGTGGTTGCCCTCGACGCCCGCGACCCATCGATGGGCACGCGCGAAGGCGCGCCACACCGCGCGGACGTCGCCGCTCGCCCCGCGCACGTCGGCGCCGGGCGCCGAGTAGAGATCGCCCGCGAGGAGGACCCCGCAGCGGTCGAGGGGAGGCAGCTCCCCCTCGGCGGCCCGCGCCTCCAGGTACGACGCCAGCGCGACGCCGAGGAGCGCGGGCTTGCCGTCGTGATCGGCGACCCCCTGGAGATCGGAGGTGACGATCAGCGCGTCGAGCGCGGGCGGCAGCGCGTCGACGGCGCCTCGCAGGATCGGGAGCTCCCACCGCGCGACGCCGCCGCCCACGCGGGCAGCGCGATAGGGGAGGGTGAGGATGGGGATTGGGTCGAGTCGGAGGACGCGCATCGGAGTGACGTGAAGGTGGGCGCGTGCGCGGCCCCGCGCCCGGACGGATCCCCGGACACCGCCGCCCGTCGGTGCTGTCGTTGGTGCGGATCGCCAGCGAGCCGTGGATCGACCCTCGACCGAAGGTCGCGGGGTCGGGCGGGAGCGGGCAGGCCAGAAACCCGTGGAGTTACCGGTGAGAGGGCGGTGGCACGACCTGTGCGATTCCGCCCTACATCATGGTCACCGCCCCCCTCGCTCGCCGCATCGGTCTCGTCGCGCTCGGTCTCCTCGCCACGGCGCTCGCCGCGCCCGCGTGCAGCACGCCCGCGGAGGACGACCCCGCCGCGCCGGCGACCTCCTCGGACTCGCTCACCGAGCGCGACTGGGGGCGCGCGGTCGGCTACCTGCGCAACATCAGCTACCTGCCGTGGGGCTATACCAACGATGGCTGCTACGCGCGCGCGCTCTACTACACGATGAACCTCGCGGCGGAGGGCATCGCCGCGAACCACGTCTACATCGTCGCGAAGCCCGGCTACGGCCTCGGGAGCAACGGGACGTGGAGCTACCACGTCGCGCCGCTCGTCTCGCGCGACACGACCGGCGAGCTCCTCGTGCTCGATCCCATCTGGGCGCCGGCGAACCCGCAGCCGATCCCGCTCACGCGGTGGTACGCGATGCAGACCCAGTGGGAGGGGACGGCGAACGCGCCGGCGCTGCGCGTCGCCTCGGGCAACACCTACGGGCAGACGACGTCGGGCGCCGAGGTGCCGGACCCGGCGCGCCCCGACACGGCGCGCTTCCGCGAGCCGGCCACGTTCGCGCAGATGCCCGCGTTCTCGATCGGCACGATCAACTCGGCGTGCCGCATCATGCACACGTACATCGACGCCGAGGGCCTCGCGACCAAGGCCAAGAAGCACCACGATCTCTCCCGCGACACGAGGCGCCTCGTGACCGCGCTCGCCGATCTCGGCAAGCTCTCGGGCAAGCCGTCCGAGCTGTCCGCCGAGTGCACCCAGTTCGCGCCCGAGATCGCCGCGTGTCCGGCCGACTCGAGGCAGACGAACCCGGGCTCGACCGAGTGTTGCCTCGCGTCGGCGTTCTGGTGCGCGAGCGGCGGCACGTGCAACGCGCCGGGGACGAAGCTCGGCGACGGAACGGTGTGCGGCGCCGGCGGCAACTTCTCGCACCCCGTCGGCGCAACCCCGGCGGCCGGCGGCAACGGGAGCACGAGCGCGTGCCCCGCCGACGCGCCGTCGACGAACCCCGGCTCCTACGACTGCTGCGTGCGGTCCAAGCACTGGTGCTGGTCGGCGAGCGGCGGCTTCTGCGCCGCGCCCGGCACCCGACGCGACGTGAGCGGCGTCACCTGGACGTGCGGGGCGGGCGGGGAGTGGTCGCGCTGACCCCGAGGTCCAAGTCGCCGTCGGGCTCGGGCGACGGAGCGGGGAGCGACGGAGCGGGGAGCGACGGAGCAGCGGCGTCGCTCGGGGGCGCGGCCTCCACCGCCTCCTCCGGCGGCAGCTCCTCGACGGTCACCTCGGGCCGCCACATCATGTGCTTGCGGGTCTCGTCGTGCTGGCGATACGCGTCCATGACCGCGAGGCGCCCGGCGACGCCCGGGCTCACCTCGATCAACGGGACCGTCTCTCCGAGGGCCGTCTTGGCCGTCGGGCCGCGGCTCCCGCAGCCCGCCGCGAGCGCGAGCGCGGACACGGCGACCGCGAGGGAGAGGGGGCGAAGGCGCGCGGACATGGGGGCTGAGACCATCGTCGCGCGCTCCGCCTTGGGCGCCAAGGTCGATTGACCGAACGCGCCGAACTGGGGGCGCTCGCGAAAGCGCCGTGCGCCGCCCGCGCCGAAGTGGTAACCCGAGGCCCGAGGCGGGATGAGGCAAAACACTCTAGGTTTCGGGCTCTTGGCGTTCTTCGTCGCGGCGGTCGCGTGCGGCGGCGGCGGCGGTGAAGGCGGCGCATCGTCGGGCGGGCCGGGCGACGACGCGGGGGCGTCGTCCTCGTCGTCTTCGTCCTCGTCCTCGGGGTCTTCGGGCTCCGCCGACGGCGGCGCCGGCGAGTGCGAGGTCGGGCGGTCGGTGTGCACGGGCGCGCGCTCGGCGCGCCGGTGCGAGGCCGGGCCCGGGGGCGCGCGCTGGGTCGACGTCGCGTGCCCGGCGGGGCAGGGGTGCGCGCTCGGCAAGTGCGAGGCCGCGCGCTGCAGCGACGAGTGCATCCCCGGCGAGGCGCAGGCGGGCAAGACCTGCAAGCTCGTCGACGTGAAGACCGGCGCCGAGGTCGCGCCGCAGGCCGCGACGTCGCTCCACGACCGCGCGCGCGCGTACGTCGGCTTCATGCCGCGCGGCCCGCTCGCGGCCGGCGGCATCGCGAGCGTGCGCTACTCCGACCCGGGGGTCTTCACGAAGATCGAGGTCCTCGACGGCATCGGCGACTCGGCGATCTGGACCGGCACCTACCTCGCCGCCGAGGCGCTCCGCCTCCAGGCGACCGGCGCCGCCGACGCGCGGGCCCGCGTGCGCGCCCTCGCGTCCACGATGCACCTGTGGATGAACGTCGCCGGCGAGCCCGGCATGCTGGTCCGCTACGCCAAGGAGTCGAGCGTCACCTACCCGTTCGTGCTCGGCGATCTCGACTGCGCGAACGAGCGCGTCCACTGCGGGATCAGCTACGCGGGCAAGAAGTACGACTTCGTCGGCCACATCAGCCGCGACCAGTACCAGGGCGCGGTGCTCGGAATGGCGCTCGCCTACGACGCGCTCGGCGGCGGCACGCCCGAGGACGACGCGGCGCGCGCCCTCCTGCGCGAGGACCTCGTCGTCCTCGTCGAGGAGCTCATGAAGGAGCGCTCGGTGCCGGTCAGCCTCACCGTCAACGGCGTGCCGGTGCCGGTGTCCCCGCTCACGATGCGCTTCGTGGTGGTGTCGCCCCGCGAGATGAAGGGCGGCAAGATCAGCCTGCGCGTCGTCTCCGGCAAGCTCGACGACTCGGAGATGTACGGGTTCCAGGAGTTCACCCCCGACCTCGCCGACGTCGTGAAGCAGCTCCCCGGCCTCGGCGCCTCGCCGCCGATCCGCCGCGAGTCGAGCGCGATCATGCTCGCGTCGTTCTTCCAGGTCGCGCTCCGGGTGACCGACGGCGTGCCCGCCTACGCCGCGCGCCGCGACGCGATCCGTGCATACTACACGTCGCACGCGGGACCCGGCGGCAACGTCAAGGACTGGCTCGAGATCGCCAAGGGCTGGCAGGACGGCTCGGGCCCCAAGTGCGGGGCGGCCTACTACGGCAACAACATCACGATGCAGCCGATGTACGACCTCGCGCGCCTCGAGGACGATCCGGGGCGCAAGAAGGTGGTCGTCGACGAGATCCTCGGCGGCAAGCTCTGGCCCGCGTTCGAGAGGACGAAGAACCCGTTCTTCTCGTTCCTCTACGCGGGCGTCACCCCGACGGCGGCCGCCGCGGTCACGGCGAGCGCGCGCGCCCAGCTCGCGCAGTTCCCGCCGCCGCCGCGCGTGCAGAAGGCCGTGGACCTCCGCGCCGACCCCCGCTACGCGGCGCGCGAGTCGGGCTGCACCGACCAGGTCGCCCACACCGACGCGGTGGACGTCGGCGATCGGATCCCCGGCGACTTCATGTGGCAGCGCCACCCGTGGGGGCTGTACGACCCCGGCGATCCGCGCCTGGTCCAGCCGGGGGTCGACTATCTCGCCGCGTATTGGCTGGGCCGCGCCCACCGCTTCGTCGACGACGAGGCGCCCGCGGTCTGCGGCACCTGGCGTTGAGGCAGGGCCAGGTTCGGTCCAGGAATCGGAATCGAGCACGTGTCGACGTCGAGCGCTGAAAGCCGAGGGTGCGAGCACCTCGGCCACAGCTGGGGTCGAGTCGCCCTGCCAACGCCCCGTCGCCGTCGCCGTCGACGACAACGCTCACGACAACGTCAACGACGTCGTACTTCGCCTAGGGCGTGTCCCTGAACGGGTTCGGTCTTCCCGTGCCCGTGCCCGTGCCCGTGCCCGTGCCCGATCGGGTCCGAACGGAAGTCGCTGTGGTGCCCGCGCCCGATCGGGTCCGAACGGAAGTTGCTGTGGTCACTGCACGGCGCTTGCGCGCGAGGTCGGCGGCGAAGAAGAGCGGCGCGCCGAGCGCGGCGAGCGCGACGAGCCACGGCGCGACCGGCGCGGTCCCGAGCGCGGCGTTGAGCGGCGGCCAGTAGAGGACGGCGACGGCGAAGCCGAGCTCGAGGGCCACCCCGACGAGGAACAATCGGTTTCGGAAGAGCCCTCGGTCGAGCCCCGAGCGCGCCTCGAAGCGGCGCCCGACGAGGTTCGCGATCTGCACGAACACGATCGAGGCGATCGTGATCCCGGTGGCGCCCCGGTAGAGCGGGCTCGTCGCGGCGAGCGCGTCGCCGTAGCGCCACCCCCCGAGGTGGAGCACGAGGAAGAACATGGTCATCGCCCACGCGGCCTCGAGCAGGCCCAGGAACACGTAGCTCCGGAGCACGAGCTTCGCGTCGAGGAGGCGCCCGTGCCTGCCGCGCGGCGGCTGGGTCATCGCCTCGCCGTCGGGGGGCTCCTGGCCCAGGCCGATCGCGGGGACCATGTCGGTGCCCAGATCGATCGACAAAACCTGGGGGATCGTGAGGGCGAGGGGGACGGGGAGGGTGACGTAGAGCAAGAACGGGACGATCTCGGGCACGTTGCTCGCGAGCACGTAGCTCGTGAACTTGCGCATGTTGGCGAAGACGGTCCGGCCCTCCTCCACGCCCGCGACCAGGCTCGCGAAGTCGTCGTCGAGGAGGACGATCTGCGCCGCCTCGCGGGCGACGTCGGTGCCGCTCGCGCCCATCGCCACGCCGACGTCGGCGGCGCGGAGGGCCGGCGCGTCGTTCACGCCGTCGCCGGTCATCCCCACGAGGAGGCCCATCTGCTGGAGGGCCTTCACGATCTTGAGCTTCTGCGCGGGGGTCGTGCGCGCGAAGACGCTCGTGCCTCCGCGGAGCCACGCGACGAGCTCGTCCTCGCCCGCCGCCTCGAGCCGGTCGCCGTGCACCACCGCGCTCGCGGGCGCGTCGGCGGGGGTGATGCCGGCGCGCTCCGCGATCGCGCGCGCGGTGTCGGGGTGGTCGCCCGTGACCAGGATCACGCGGATGCCGGCCGAGCGGCAGCGCGCGAGGGCGCCCGGGACCTCGTCGCGCAGCGGGTCCGAGAGGCAGAGGAGGCCGAGGAGGCGGAGATCCCGCTCGATCGCGGCCTCGGGCGCGTCGACCTCGTCCGCGCGGAGCTCGCGCGACGCGACGGCCACGACCCGGAGGCCCTGCGACGCGAGGTGGCGCACGACGGCGTCCGCCCTCGCGAGATCCGCCGCGGGGGCGTCGACGTGCGGCCGCACCACCTCCCAGGCTCCCTTCATCGAGAAGACGCGCGCCTCGCCGCGAGCGAGCACGCCCGCCGCCCGGCGCCGCTCCACGTCGAACGCGATGTGCCGGGCGACGGCGCGCGACAGCGCCCGGGGATCGCCGCCGAGCTCGTCGAGCGCGACCGCCGCCGCGACGTCGAGCGGATCCCCGGTGAACGCCGAGCCGCGCTCGTGGAGCTCCGACGCCGCGACCGCGGCCTCGAGCAGCGCGCGCCGCGCCGCGTCGCCGAGGGCCTCGCCGGTCGTCGCCTCGACGACGCCCGTGACCGCGAGCTCGTTCTTGGTCAACGTGCCCGTCTTGTCGGTGCAGATCACCTCGACCGATCCGAGCGCCTCGACCGCGCTCAGGCTCTTCACGAGGACGTTCTTCTTCGCGAGGCGGAGCCCGCCCATCGCCAGGGCCAGCGTCAGCGTGGGGAGCAAGCCCTCGGGGACGTTGGCGACGATGATGCCGAGCATGAACACGACGTTGATCCAGAGCCCCCGCCCGATCGCGATCCCGTAGGCGAAGAACGACAGGCCCATCGCGACCGCGACGACGGTGAGGATGCGCACCATGCGCGTGACCTCGCGCTCGAGGGGCGTGCGAGGCCGCCGCACCCCGACCGAGAGCGACGCGATGCGCCCGAACTCGGTGTGACGCCCGGTCGCGAAGACGACCGCGGTCCCCGAGCCCCGCACGATCGAGCACCCGGCGAAGACGAGGTTCGGGCTGTGGACGGCGCTCGGCCCCGCGTTCGCCTCGCGGCGGAGCGCGACGTGCCGCGACTCGCCCGTCAGCGGCGCGTTGTTCGCGAGCATGTCGCGCACCTCGACCACGCGCGCGTCGGCGGGGACGCGGTCGCCCTCCGCGAGGAGGAGCACGTCGCCGCGGACGACGCGGTCGGTGGGGATCTCTTGCTCGACGCCGGCGCGGCGCACCGTGATCCGCTGGGGGAGCATCTCCACGAGCGCGCTCATGGCCCGCTCGGCGCGGAGATCCTGGGCGAAGGCGAAGAGCGCGTTCAGCCCCGCGACGCCGAGCAGCGCCCAGCCGAGGAGGCCCATGCCCTCGCCGGGCTGCATGCGATCGGCGACGAAGCAGAGCGCCGCGGAGACGTCGAGCAGGACGCTGAAGAGGTTGGTGAGCTGCTTGAGGAGCAGCCGCAGCCACACGAGGCGCGGCGCCGGGTGGAGCGCGTTCGGCCCGCCCTCCGCGAGGCGCCGCGCGGCCTCGTCGACCTCGAGGCCCTCCGCGCGGCTCTCGAGGCGCGACCAGACCTCCGCGACCTCGAGGTTGTGGATTCCTCGGTCCACCGTGCTGGGGACCATGTTCGTCGGCGCGACGGAGATGTCAACGCGCGAAGCCTCCCGCGCTTGACGTCCGGCCTCCGTGGGCGACACTCGAGCGTATGGATCCGAGCTCCCCGCCGACCCCGCTCTTCGAGCGCGTGCTCGCCACGCAGGGCGATCCGGACGACACGGAGGTCTACCTCGCGTACTTCCGCTTCCCGGATCGCGAGACGATGGACCGCTGCCTCGCGCCCCTCGGCCTCGCGGCGAAGCCCTCGCTCGAGATGGCGCGCTCGGCGCTCCTTCCGCGCCGCCACGGGATGCAGCTCCACGTGCGCGGCCTCGAGCTCGTCCTCCGGCTCAAGCCCGCGAGCGGCGACGACCGCCTCGCGCCCGAGGACGCGGAGGCGGCTCGAGAGCTCGAGCGCGCCTTCGCCGGGCTCGAGCTCGTGAAGTTCCGGCTCCCGTTCCCGGCCGACCGCGGCCTCTGACGAGCGGCGACGCCGGGGTCACGCGAGCGAGCGCGGCAAGCTCGCCTGGAGCTCGCGCGCGAACCGCTCGAGGGAGGGGGCGGCCCCCGGCTTCACGACGCGGCCGCGCGCGTCCTCCGCGACGAAGCGCCCCTGGAACATCGCGATCCCCGCGAGCGTCGCGGTGCCGCGCACGAAGACGGTCCCGTTGTCGACCAAGAACACCCACATCTCCCAGCGCGGCTCGGACCTCGGCGCGGCCGGAGCGATCGCCCACCGGACGACGCCCACGCCGTCGATCGTCGTCCCTTGCTCCTTCGCCTCGCGCGCGAAGAAGGCGCGAGGCGTCGCGAACGCCTTGCCGCCGTACTTCTTCGCGGCGAGCAAGAACTGCCGCCTCGACGCCGCGTCGAGCTGCTCGACGTCCGCGAGGCCGAAGCGCTTCTTCCCGGAGAAGCGGTAGACCCCGCGCGCCACCGCGGGCGCGGGGGCGCGCGTCGCGGCCCGCGGCGGCGCGTCGCGGAGCGCCAGCGATCGCACCAGCTTCGCCGGCGCGGCCTCTCCGTGGGACTCCAGCGCCGCGACGATCGCGGCGCCCACCCAGTGGCGGAGGTTGCGCTCCGGCGAGCGCTCGATCTCGGCGGCCCAGCGGCGCGCCCACGCGGCCCGATCCGCCTTGGAGACCGCCGCGGCCGCCGCGGCGAGCGGATCGCCGCCCGTCGACAGGTGGTAGCTTCGCGCCTTGACCTCGGTCCAGAGCTCGAGCCAAACGACCGGCGACGCGTCGAAGAAGCGCTCGGCGATCCAGGCCTGGAGCGGCGGACGTTCGGGGTCGTTCGCGTGCTTGCGCCGGTAGTCGTCGAGCGCGACGCGGAGCACTCGCCAGCGCGGGTGCTTGCCCTTGCCGAGCGCGGCGCAGGCGGCGAGCTCCTCGAGCACACCCGGCGGATCGAGGCCGAGGAGGCGTCGCCGGGAGCGGATGTCGGGCGGGAGCCCGCGGTGTCCCCACGACTCTCCGTAGTCGTCGGCGCAGAGGAGCTCGAGGATGCGCCGCTGCGGGCGGGGCAAGCCCGCGACGTCGAGCGGCGCGCTCACGAAGGCGACGTTCCCGCCGCGCCGCGGCCGGAACCAGCGCGCCTGGATCGCGGTCGGCTCCGTCGCGGGCGGCGGGGCGCCGGGCCCGCGGCCGGGTCGGAGCGCCTCGAGCGCGCGGATGTCGTCCTCGGCGGTGGGCACGACCGGACATTACCACGAGAGGCGCGGGTCATCGGGTGGCGTGGTCGAGCACCGCGACTGCTCACGCGACGCTCACCCTCGTGCGGCAGCCCCTTCGGATTTTCGCGCCCCTCGACTCCTGGAATACCGATTTTCGCGCGCCGTTTGAAGCCTGGTTCTTCGAAAAGGGGTGCTTACGGTCTCGGGCCATGATCGAGACCAAGCGACTCGCGAAGGCCCTGTCCGCGCCTCACGCCGCCGAGATCCGCGAGTGGTGGCGAGGGCTTCCGTCGGATGTGCGCCACGAGCTCACACGCGACCCCGGTCGGCCGCCGCGGCGGCTCGTCGCGCGGTTCGTCGAGCCGGACGAGCCGGCGGAGGAGCCGGGCGACTTCTACGAGCACCTCGTGAACCACGAGGTCACCCTCGACGACGGTCCCGTCTTCCACATCTGCACGGCCCTGCCGGAGGCGCGCGCCGCGATCCGGGCGGGGCGCATCCCGGCGGGGTTCTCGTGCCCGCGCGCGGGCGGGGCGGGCTCGGGTTGCCCGATGCGCCGGCTGCTCGACCGGCGTCCGGGGCACGACGTCGTGCTCTCGCTCGAGGAGGGCGAGCGTCGATGAGCGAGCTCTCGGTCATGTTCGGGAGGCCGCCCCGCGCCTCTGCCGTCGACGACCGCTTCGAGCTCGAGGAGGCCGCGCTCGAGGAGCTCGGGATCGAGTCCTATCCCGTCCCGCTCGATCCGATCGTGCTCGGCGACGTGGAGCGCGCGCTCCGCAGGCTCCCGAGGCCCGACGGGCGCGCGTGGCTCTACCGCGGGTGGATGCTCCGCGAGGAGGAGTACGCGGCGCTCCACGAGGCCGTCGCGGACCGAGGCGAGGAGCTCGTCGTCGATCCCGAGAGCTTCGCCGAGGCCACGTACGCCCCGAGGTACCTGCCGCGGCTCGGCGATCGCACCGCGCCGGCGCGCTGGACGGAGGACGAGGACGTCGCCGCGGCGTGGGAGCTCGCGCAGGAGCTCGGCCCGCCTCCGTGGATCGTGAAGGACTGGGTGAAGTCGGCCAAGGAGGACTGGTTCGGCGCCTGCCTCGTCCCCGCCGGCGCGGACTTTCGGGCGTTCTCGGCCATCTGCGAGCGGCTGCTGGACCTCCGCGGCGACGCCTTCGAGACCGGCTTCGTGATCAAGAAGCACCTCGAGCTCGCCACCCTCCCGGGATGGACCGCCGATCGTCGCCGCGTGACCGACGAGCACCGGCTCGTGTTCTGGGAGGGCGACCTGGTCGCGCACGCGCCGTACCTCGACGTCGACTCCGCGCTCGACGATCCCGGCCGCTTCGCGCCCCTCGGTCGCCTCGTCGAGAGCCCCTTCTTCACCGCCGACGTCGCGCGCCTCGCCGCCGGAGGCTGGACGGTGATCGAGATCAACGACGGGGGCTCGTCGACGTTCCCCGAGCAGCTCGACCCTCGGGACGTCTACCGAGCGATCGCCGCGAGCCGGGGTTGACCCGGCGGACGGCGGACGCAATCCTTCGTCCATGAGCCCCGGCGATTTTGCGCGCGACGCTCCGCCCGTCGGCGTCGTGCGCGCGCGGCTCGCGGAGGCGACGGCGACCCCGAAGTGCCACGCGTGCGGCTGCTTCCAGCGGACGGTCGGCGCGCTCGAGGCGCTCGAGCCGGCGCGCGAGGCCCTCGCCGGGGAGCTCGCCCGAGCGCGCCGGGTGTTCGAGCGCGAGCGGTACGACTGCCTCGGCTGCGCGGTCTGCTTCCCCGCGATCGCCGCGAACGCCTCCGCCGAGGTGTGGCCAGGGGCCGAGGGCATGGACCTCTGCCCGACCGACACGCCCGAGGAGCGCGAGGGTTGGCCGCCCTTGCCCGGCGACTACCGCGTCGTGCGTTACGTCGCGCCCGTCGCCGTCTGCACCCTCGGCGACGAGCGGCTCGCCGACGCGATCGCCCTGCGAGCGCCCGAGGGCCTCGCGATCGTAGGCACGATGCGCACCGAGAACCTCGGGATCGAGCGGGTGATCACGAACGTCCTCGCGAACCCCAACATCCGCGCGCTCGTGCTCGCGGGCGTCGATCCCAGCCGCCCGGGAGGGCACCTGCCGGGTCAGTCGCTCGTGAGCCTCTTCGAGCGCGGCGTCGACGACGCGGGGCGCATCCGCGGCGCGGAAGGACGACGCCCCGTGCTCCGCAACGTCGCGCGGGACGCGATCGACGCGTTCCTCCGTCAGGTGACCCTCGAGCCGAGGATCGGCGAGGTCGACGCGGGCGTGATCGCCGACCGCGTGCGCGCGCTCGCCGCCTCGGCGCCGGGGCCGTTCGAGGGGGCGCCGGTCGGGCGCGCCGTCGTCGTCGAGGCGCGGGAGCCTCGGCGGCTGGTCGCGGATCCGGCCGGATACCTCGTGGTGTACCCGGACGCGCGACGCGGCCGGCTGCTCGTCGAGCACTACACGAACGCAGGCGTCCTCGACTGCGTCCTCGAGGGCGCGACGCCGTCGGCGCTCTACGCCACGATCGTCGAGCGCGGCCTCGTGACGCGCCTCGATCACGCGGCCTACCTCGGCCGCGAGCTCGCGCGCGCCGAGCGCGCGCTCCAGACCGGCGAGCCCTACACGCAGGACCGCGCCGCGGGGGAGCTCGAGGAGGACGCGCCCGAGGCGAGCGGCTGCGGGTGCGCGGGCGGCTGCGGGCCGCGCTGAGGGCGGCTCACGGCCAGAGGTGTGCTCGGCCGAGATCGGCGGGCGAGAATGGGGTAGCGTCGTCGGCGCCATGGCCCTCCTCACGCGCGCCGAGTCCACCCGCTACGAAGAGACCTCCCGCCACGCCGACGTGATGGCGTTCGTCGCCGGCCTCGCGGCGCTCGGCGATCCGCGCCTCCACGTGACGGCGTTCGGCGAGAGCGCCGAGGGGCGGGCGCTGCCGCTGCTCGTCCTGTCGTCGCGAGGGATCAAGACGCCGGAGGAGGCGCGCGCGGCGGGCCTGCCGGTGGTGCTCGTCATCAGCGGCATCCACGCCGGCGAGGTCGAGGGCAAGGAGGGCTGCCTCATGCTCGCGCGGGATCTGCTCGCCAAGGGCGGACCGCTCGGCGGCGACGACCTCCTCTCGCGGCTCACGCTCGTCATCGCGCCGCTCTTCAACCCCGACGGCAACGACCGCATCGACCCCGGAAACCGCAAGCTTCACCTGCCCAAGCTCGAGGGGCAGCTCGGCCCCGCGAGCGGCGTCGGCACCCGCGTCAACGCGGCCAAGATCAACCTGAACCGCGACTACATGCGGCACGAGTCGGTGGAGATGCGCCTCCTCCAGACCCGCGTCTGCCAGGCGTGGGAGGCCGATCTCACGATCGACAACCACGCGACCAACGGCAGCGTGCACCGGTTCTCGATGACGTACGACGTCCCCCACACGACCGAGAGCGGCCGCCCCGAGCCCGTGCTCTACGTGCGCGAGCGCCTCCTGCCGCCGGTGACCGCGGCGCTGAAGAAGAACCACGGCCTGGACGCCGGCTGGTACGGCAACTTCGTCGAGGACGAGGCCGCGCTCGAAAGAGGCGACGCCGATCCGCGCGCGCCCGTGCGCGAGGGGTGGATGACGTACCCGCACCACCCGCGCTTCGGCTCGAACTACCGCGGCCTCACGAGCCGCATGGATCTCCTCCTCGAGTGCTACTCGTACATCCCGTTCGAGGAGCGCGTCCGCACGGCCTACGCGTTCATGCTCGAGACCCTGCGCCACGTCGCCGCCCACGCCGACGAGGTGAGGCAGGTCGTGGCCGCGAGCCGGACGCCGCGCGACCGCGTCGCCGTCCGCGCCAGGCTCGAGCGGTTCGCCGAGCCGGTGACTATCCTCACGCGGACACCGAGGACGCTCGAGGGCGCGCCCTCGGAGATCGCCCTGCCGTACCTCGGGCGCTTCGTGGGGACGACGGTGGTCGACCGCCCCGACGCGTACCTGGTTCCGCCGTCCCTCGCGCGCGCGCTCGCAGGCCACGGGCTCGAGGTCGATCCCGCCGGCCCGGCGCCCTACGACGTGCGCGTCCCGACGGTCACCCGGATCGGCGCCGAGGGCGGCCGGCAGATCCTCGAGGCGGCCCAGTTCGGCGACGTGGGCGTGTCGTGGAGGGAGGCCTCGCGCGCGTGCGACGGGTGGTCCCTCGTGCGGACGTCGCAGCCGCTCGGCGCGATCGCGGTGTACCTCTGCGAGCCCGAGAGCGACGACGGCGCGATCGAGAACGGCTTCGTGCCCGCGCCGAAGCTCGGCGAGGAGCTGCCGCTCCTGCGCGTCGAGAAGCTCGCGTCGCGGTGATCGGCATGGCGAGCGAACGCAACGGCGCGAGGGGGCGAGGCGCGGCGTGGGCGGCCTTCGTCGCCGCGGCGATCGCGGCGGGCTGCGGCGCTCCGCCGCCCGCGCCGCGCCCGTCCCCTCCGCGGCCGCCGCCGAGGTCGGACGTGGAGCTCCCGCCCGGGCCCGATCCCGCCGAGGCGTGCGGCGACACCGCCGCCGGCTTCGACGACTGGGTCGCGGCGTTCGGCGAGCGCGCGATGGCGCAGGGGATCTCCGAGGACGTGGCCCGCCGCGCGCTCGGCCGCGTGGCCTACGATCCCGGGGTCATCGAGCTGGACCGGGCGCAGGCGGGCACGAGGCCGACGTTCGAGGAGTACGTGAAGAAGCGGGTGACGCCCGCGCGCCTCCGCCGCGGCAAGGTGATGCTCGAGAGGCACGCCGAGCTCTTCGGCAGGATCACGGCGCGCTTCGGCGTGCCGAAGGAGCTCCTCGCGGCGATCTGGGGCCTCGAGACCGACTTCGGCGACAACCAGGGATCGACGCCCGCGGTGCGCGCCCTCGCGACCCTCGCGTGGGACTGCCGCCGGGCGCCGCGCTTCCGCGCCGAGCTGTCGAGCGCGCTCCGGCTCGCGCAGCGGGGCGACGTCCCCGTCGAGCGGATGATCGGCGCGTGGGCCGGCGAGCTCGGGCAGACCCAGTTCCTCCCGTCGTCGTGGGAGAAGTTCGGCATCGACTTCGACGGCGACGGGCGCGTCGACCTCGTCGGGAGCTCCGCCGACGCGCTCGGCTCGACCGCGAACTATCTCGCTGGGTATGGCTGGCGGGCCGGCGAGCCCTACGGGGAGGGCTCGGCGAACTTCGCCGTCCTCTCGGAGTGGAACAAGTCGGAGACCTACCGGAAGACGATCGTGCTCTACGCGTCGAAGCTCAAGGCCAAGTGAAGACGCCCCGACCGCGGCGACGCGCCGAGCCGTCACAGTTCGCGCGCCGCGCGCGACGTCGCATCGTGAGCGCGCGCGCGGCGGTCTCCGGTCTGCTCTCGATCGCCGTGTCCCTGGGCTGCGGAGGCGCTCGCCCGCGCTCGTCGCCGCCCGCGCCCTCGGCGCCCGCGCCGGGGGCCGCCCCCGCGCCGCCCGCGTCCGTGCAGGTCGCGCCCGCGAAGGTGACCGAGCTCGCGGCGAGGGTGATCCGCACGCACCGCCTCGGGGACGTGTCGTTCGTGTCGTACGTCGCGTCCGAGCGGGGGGCCGACGTCGTCCACGTCGCTCGGGTCGGGGACGACGGCGGCCTCCGCGACGTGGCGACCGGAGTCCCTCCGTCGAGGATGGAGACGACGCGGGGCGGCGGCCTCACGCTCTCGGGGACCCCGAGCGCGCTCCTCGGCGAGCCCGACGGGCCCATCTGGATGGCCTTCACGCACTACGACGTCTTCGGCGACGCGGTGGTGTACCGCGCCGAGCGAGGCGCGTGGCGGTGCGTCGGTCGGTGCGCCGCGCGGCCCGATCTCGAGGCGTGGGGGCCGTGGATCGAGGCGCCGGGCCCCGGCGGTGAGCCCGCCCCCCGCGGCGATCTCGTCGCCGAGCGCTCGCGCGGTCACCTGTTTCGGGTCGCCAACCGCGTCTCGAACGAGGGCGACGCCTACGTCTTGCCGCGCGCCGGAGCGAGCCCCGGCGACGCCGTCCGGAGGATCGCGCCGCTGGCCGCGTCGGCTCCGGTGGAGCTCGCCGACGGCTCGATCGTCGACGCCGGGGCGCTCGTGCCGGACCGGTCGGTCCGCGCGGCGGACGGACGGAGCCGAGACGACCTCTGGGTCCTCACGGACGAGGCGCTCGTGCACGTCCGGGGCGACCGGCGCGATCGCGTCGCGCTCCCGAGCGCGGACGTGGCGCACCTCGTCGTCGGCGTCGACGGATCGGTGTGGCTCTCGGGAGGCGCGACGTCGTTCCGTCGCGACGAGCCCGCCGACGAGTGGCGCGCGGCGCGCCTCGCGGGCGCGTCGCCGGTGGAGGTGGTCGCGGCGGGGCCGACCGCGGTGCTGGCGGTCGCGGGCGATCGCCTCCTCCGCGCGCCGCGCTGGTGAGCCTCGGCCGCGCCCCCGCGGAGCACGAGGCTCAGGCGCTCAGCGACACGTGGACGTCGGCGACGCCCGCGGCGCGCAGGCGGGCCGCGAGCGCCTCGAACCAGGGGCCGTCGAGCGCGCCGAGCTCCTCGGCGCCGGGCTGCTCGGACTTGCGCGCGAGGGTGTAGAGCAGCACCCCTCGCAGCGGGGTGCCCTCGCGCACGAGGTCGGCGATCGCGCTCACGTACGCGTCGAGCTCCGCCGAGGTCGGCGCCTCACCCCGCCGCGTGAAGAAGCACGACTGCACCCACGTCGGGCACAGCGCCGCCGCGGCGCGGAGCCGAGCGAGGTGGCGCGCCGGGAGGACCGGCGTGCCGTTCACCTCGAGGATCCCCGCCGCGGTGGCGCGATCGAGCTTGAACCACACGCGCCCCCCGAGCTCGCCCAGCCTCCGCACCGCCGCCTGCACCGGCTTCTTTCCGAGCATCGACCCGTTGGTGATGAGGATGATGGGCAGGGCGAGCTGGGCTCGCGCGAGCGCGCGGCCGATGCGCTCGACCGCGCCCCCGAAGTCGGGCGACGTCGTGGGCTCGCCGTTGCCCGAGAAGGCGACGTCCTTCAGCTCCGCGCCGCCGTCGGCGGTCGCCACGAGCTCGCCGCGGGCGCCGCGCGCGAGCACCTCCTCGAGCTCGGCCTCGAGGCGGTCGAGGTCGACCGCGGGGCTCGGGCCCCGCGTGAGCCCTGGGACCTGGCAATACGCGCAGCGCCAGTTGCACGCGTTGTTGGGGCTCATGTTCACGCCGATGGACACGCCGCCGGCGCGGCGCGAGCGCACGGCGTAGACGTAGGTGAGCCCCGCGACGTCGCACTCGTGGACGGTGGTGGTG
>JAEUKG010000786.1 GCA_016794325.1 Myxococcales bacterium
CGCCGAGCGCGGGCGGGCCCACCGCGCCGAGCACGACTTCGAATCCGGCGAGCACGCCCTCGATCACCGTGGGCGTGGGCACGCTCCCGGCACCTCCGCCCAGCGTCAGTGCGACCGTGAAGCCCGGCGTGGCCGAGACGGCCAAGCCTGCGACCACCTCCAAGCCCGCCGGCAAGCCGAGCGCCTCGCCCTCGCCTTCGCCCCCGGGGGGCTCCTCCGCCACCGGAGCGCCGAAGCCCCCGCCTCCCGCCAGCACCGGCCCGGAGAATCCGGTTCACCTGTGAACACGGCGAGCGTACTTTCCTCTGCCATGCGGCCCCTCCTCCGCGCGGCCCTCCTCGGGGCGCTCGTCGTGACCACCGCCACGCAGGCCGTCTCGATCGGCCCCGCGTTCGCCCAGACGAGCGACCCGAAGGCCGAGGCTGCGGCGCTCAAGAAGAAGGGCGACGCCGCGATGGACTCGCTCCAGTACGCGGACGCGCTCGCCGCCTACACCGAGGCCTACGCGCTCGCGAAGGACCCGGCCCTCCTCTACAACCGCGGGCGCGCGCTGCAGCTGATGGGACGCTTCCCGGAGGCGCTCGTCGAGCTCGAGAAGTTCAAGGCCGAGGCGCCGCCCGAGCTGCTCGCCAAGGTGCCCAAGCTCGACGCGCTGATCGCCGACGTGAAGAGCCGCGTCGCGTTCGTGACTCTGAAGTGCAACGTCGCCGGCGCTCAGGTGGTGGTGCGCGACAAGGTCGTGGGCACCACGCCCCTCGAGAGCGTCGCGCTGGTCTCGGGCAAGGCGCGCGTGAAGCTCTCCGCCGACGGCTATTTCCCCCTCGAGAAGGAGGTCGACCTCCCGGGCGGGCAGGCCACCACGCTCGAGTTCAAGCTCGCCACCAAGGCCCAGAACGGCATCCTGACGGTCAAGTCGCCGGTCGCGGGCGCGACGGTGTGGATCGACGGCCAGCCCGCGGGCACCACGCCCGCCGAGGCCACGCTCGCGCCGGGCAGTCACAAGGTGCGCCTCGAGCGCGCGGGCTACGAGGACGCGGAGGTGACCGCCGTCGTCGTGGTCGGCGACCGCCGCGAGGTCGAGGTGCTGCTGGCCGAGAAGGCCGGGATCACCCGCAAGTGGTGGTTCTGGACGGGCATCGGAGCGGTGGTCATCACCGGCGCGGCGATCACCGCAGCGCTGCTCATCGAGCGCAAGGCGTCGCACGGCGACGGCTTCTCGCCCAACCAGGTGGCCGGACCTCTGATCAAGTTCTGAAGGTCGACGCCACGAGCCTTGCGAGCACGTGCGGTCCCGCGTCTACTCGCCTCCATGCGCTGGATCGTCCCGACTGCCGGCTTGCTCTCGTTGGGCCTGCTCTCCTGTTCGTCCACGAGCGGCCCCGCGCCCGAGCGGCCCGAGGAGACCGTCGCGACGCTGCAGCGGCTCGGCGCCTTCCCGACCGCCGTCAAGGTGGGCCCGGCGCTCGCCGCGCAGATCCCTCCCCACGCCGCGGCCGCCCTCCGCGTGGGCGAAGGCGACGTGTGGCTCGAGGTCACGCCGCATCACATGAGGGAGGCCTCCAAGGGCGTGGTCGTCGCGGGGAGCACGGTCTACCGCGAGGCCGCGCCCGACCTCGACCTCGTGTACGCGCGCGAGGCAGGAAGGGTCGAGGAGCTGCGGCTCGCGCGGACGCGCGCGGCGGCGACGCTGTCGTCGTGGGACCTGCGCTACGGGCCCGGGGTCGCCACCGTGCAGGTCGTCGACGGCAAGGTGGAGGTGGTCGATCCGAAGGGCATCGTCCGGGTCACGAGCGAGCCTGCGTTCGCCGTCGACGCCGCGGGGATTCGTCGGCCCCTGACCCTCGCCCTCCACGGCCGCACGCTCGAGGCGCGGCTCGACACCGACGGGCTCACCGCGCCGATCGCCATCGATCCCGCGTGGGTCGCCGCGGCCTCGCCCTCGGGGCTCTCGCGCGTGTCGGCGACACTGACCAAGCTCGCGAGCGGCAAGGTGCTGCTCGCCGGCGGGGAGGTCCTCACGACCGGTAGTCGGCTGAGCACCGCCGAGATCTTCGACCCGGCCACCAACACCTGGAAGGCGACCACCAACAACATGGCGCGGCCGCGCGCGGAGCACACCGCCACCTGGTTCGGCGGCACGAGCAAGAAGGTCGTCCTCGTGGGCGGGTTCAACGGCACGGGCAACGAGACCACCGCCGAGATCTTCGACGAGACCTCCGGCCTGTTCGGCGCCGCGTTGACCCTCCCCGGCACGTCAATGCCACCAGCTAACACCATCTTCGAGC
>JAEUKG010000809.1 GCA_016794325.1 Myxococcales bacterium
CTCGGCGCCGAAGCCCGCGACCGCGGAGACGACCGCGTTCTCGAGGCGCGCGCGATCGGCCGCCTTCTTG
Organism: Myxococcales bacterium; assembly: GCA_016794325.1. Lineage (GTDB taxonomy): Bacteria > Myxococcota_A > Polyangia > Polyangiales > Polyangiaceae > SXNL01. Next base: position 71 of record JAEUKG010000809.1, read on the forward strand.
TTGGCGTCGGTGAGCGCCTTGCCGCACGCCGCCTTCGACTTCTTTTGCTGGTCGGCGACGATGCGCGTGCACTGGGCCTGAGAGAGCGCGTCGGCCGACGAGGCCTCGAGGTCCTCGCCCGCCTCGCCCTCGGCGGCGCAGCCAACGGCGGTGAGCATGGTGACGACGGACAGGGCGGTCAGGCGGATGATGGTCTTCATGGTCTCTCTCCTTGGAGAGGTCCCATTGCAGGGGTAGTGCCACGGCACCTACGCGCATTTTACGAGCATTGTCGGAGACTTACGCGTGACCCCCTGCGGATCGCGGACGAGCCGCGGGCGGCGGAGAGCCCACGCCCGCGCTGGCGCAAGCGGCGCTCCACCGCTGGATCGGGGATCGCGAGCCCGCGCGATCACCGGCGACGTGCTGCAGGATCTCGCGCTCGCGAGCGTGCCCTCCGAGCGCGAGAGCGCCGAGGAGGGCCGGGGCGCCGAGCCGGGTCACCGCACCGGAGGGAAGGCCGCCTTGTACTCGCGCATCGCGCGGCTCTCGTCGATGGCGTGCTCGTAGCCCGTCGCCTTGCGGAAGGCGCGGTCGTCGACGACGACCGGGTACTTGAGGTGGCCGAGCGCGCCCCGCGGGAGCTTGGGCAGCCCGAAGCGCCCGAGCGCCGCCGCGAAGAGCGGCTCGGGGATCGGCACCACCTGACGGCCCGTCTCCCGGCACACGACGCTGAAGGGCACCGGCTGGGGCCCGGCGACGTTGAAGACGCCGCGCACCCGCTTCTCGAGGGTGACGAGGAGCGCCGACACGACGTCGACCTCGTGCATGAACTGGAAGAGCGGATCGAAGCCGAGGATGGTGGGCACGCGCCCCGCCTTGAGGAAGGTGGCGAGGGTGCCGTGGCCGGTGGGGCCGAGGGTGTACACCATCCGCAGCACCGTCGTGACCAGCTCGGGATAGCGCCAGAGGGCGGTGCCCGCGTAGAGGTCGGCGGCCACGAGGTCGGCCAGCTCGGGGAAGTGCTGGAGCGCCATCGGCGGCTCGTCCTCCGAGTGGTAGAGCGGCGAGTCGGCGGCGGCGCCGTAGAACGTGTGGCGACCGACGAACACGACGTGCTCGACCCCGTACTGGCGCGAGTAGTCGAACACCGCGCGCGTGCCGCCGAGGTTGATGCGGTAGCGATCTTCGCTCTGGTGGACGAGGTGCGTCACCGTCGCCATGTGGATCACCGCCTGGGGCCGCTTCTTGCGGAACACGTCCTCGGCGGCGCGCTTGCGGATGTCGACCTCGTGCACCTCGACGCCCTCGGGGGCGTCGCGCCAGGGTCGCTTGTCGATCCCGGTGACCTCGTGGCCGGCGGCGAGGAGCCGCTCGGCGAGCATGCGACCGAGGCGGCCGGCGATGCCGGGGATGACGATCCTCACTCGCCCCTCCTGCGCTTGCGGCCGGCCTCGATCATGTCGGCGATCTTCTGCTTCACCTGGCCCACGTATTGGGCGATCACCTCGTCCTCCTCGGTGCCCGTGCCCTCGAACGTCATCGGCTCTCCGTACTGGATCTCGAGCTTCACCGGGATCGGCAGCGCGACGAGCCACGGCGTGATCGGCACGTAGGGGGCGCCGACGAGCTTGCCGAGCGCGTAGGCGTTGGCGATGGTGGGGACGGCGTCGCCGCCGCCGAGGAACGCGAGGGGGACGATCGGCGTCTTGGTCTTCAGCGCGAGGCGCATGAAGCCGGTGCCGAACTGCACCAGCGAGTATCTCTCTTTGTATAGTTTGGCGGTGCCGCGCGCGCCCTCGGGGAAGACCATGAGCAGCCGATCGTCCTCGAGCAGCCGCACCGCGTGCTCCGGCAGCCCCGTGAACTGCCCGGTGCGGTTCGACCACTGGGACATGAAGGGCGTCTGGTTCATGAACTTCTCGACCATGCCCTGGGCGAGGCGCGGCGGGTCCATCTCGAGGAGCATCGAGGTGATGACCATCGCCCCGTCGATGGCGATGCCGCCGGAGTGGTTGCCCACGAGCATCGCGCGGCCCCGCTTGGGCACCCGCTCGACGCCGCGCGCCTCCACCGAGAAGTACGTGCGGTAGAGGAACTTCAACATCGAGAGGAAGACACCGAGGTGCTTCTTCGAGACGCCGTAGGGATCGACCCCCTGGGCGTTGAACGGTATCTCGAGGCGGGCGATACGCTCTTCCACCTCGGGGTCGATGGGTAGCTGCACAGCCCGAGCTTATTCGATTTCGGCGGCGCGGTGCTCCGCCTCTCACCCACATGTGCCAGTGGCACGCGCGCGACAGCGATGTCCGCGCCCGCGCTTGGGAAACCGACGGCAGCGGCGGCCCTCCCCGAAAATCGCCCCGTGGCGCGCCACGTGCTCTGGGGAGCTGCATGCGTCACCTCCCGGCTCTCCTCTTCGCGCTCTCGATGACCTCCCTCGCGGCCACGGTGGTCGGATGTGGGCGCGACGACCTCCTGCCCGGGACGCCGGTCGATCCGCCCTACCCGCAGCCGGGCGACAACTGTCCGAAGAGCAGCTTCGCGTGCCCGCCGAAGCCGGTCCCGGAGGCGGGCCCGGGCGACGCGGGGCTCGACGCGAGGCCCGACGCGAGGCCCGACGCGAGC
>JAEUKG010000899.1 GCA_016794325.1 Myxococcales bacterium
GGCTCTCTCGTCGCCTCGGTGTGCGTTCAGGGATAGCGCGGGCTCAGCGGCCGGCGGCGCGGGGGTAGTAGACGTTGACGTCGACGGAGCGCTTGAGGCCCATGCAGCCGGAGTTGCCGGTGAGCGAGATGGTGTACTTGCCGGCGGCGCGGGGGAGGACGACGGGCTTCTTGCTGGGGAAGGTGAAGGCCTGGGCCGCCGAGGAGACGGCCTTGCCGTCCTTGCTGACCATGAGGAAGCCCTTGCACTGGCCGGTGCCGACGAAGCTCACGTCGACGACGGGCGAGGCGGTCGCGGCCGCGGGCATGGGGACCTGCCCGGTCGCGGGCGAGAGGGCGGTGAAGTTGCCGGTCTTGACCGCGGCCGACGCCTTGAGCGCGGCGAGGTTGCGCTTCGCGCCCTTCCAGGTCGACTTGCCGGCCGACGACGGCTTGCTCTTGTTCTGGTAGTTGCCGGGGGCGTCGAAGAGCTTGGGGCCGGCGAAGTAGTTGGCGCCGGGGCCGTCGTCGAAGCCGATGGTCGTCGAGCCGTCGGGGTTGTGGTCGACCCACCAGTCGCCGTCGTCGTAGACCTCGGTCCAGCCGCCGCCGGGGAGCCACGCCGAGTACGCGAGCTCGGAGGCGCCGGCGCCGGCGTCGCCGATGTACCCGGTGCAGATCGGGAAGCCTTGCGAGCTCTCGGTGCAGATCACCTGGCTCTGGTTCTGGGCAGCTTCGGCGAGGTGCGAGCTCGAGGCGACGGCGGCCGTGGCAGCGAGCGAGAGAGCGACGAGCGACTTCTTCAACATGACGATCCGGGTCTCCGTTCGGGGTCATCGGGGAGAACCTCTCTCCCGTCGTGCCCCGTGTGACGGAACCCTTTTGCACCCCGTGTGCCACCCGTAAGTGTTCGAAATTACTTGGTGTCACGGCGCACGCCCGGCGTGCGCGAACGCGTGCGCGGCGTGCGCGCACGCGCGCCGCCGCTCGCGCGGTGCTGGCGCACGCTCTGCCACGCGAGGCTCGGCAAGAGCGGCCGGAGGAGGTCGGGGAGGAGCTCGCTCGCCCCGGCGAGCCAGCGGCGCAGCCCCTCGTGCGACGGACCGAGGAGGACGACGTCGAGCAGCGCCGGCGACCACGGGGGTAGCTCGCCCGCGCGGACGTGCGGCTCGCGCCGCTCGAGGATCGGCGCGAGCGCCTCGCCCTTGGCCGCGAGCAGCCGCCGCCTCGACGCCGCGCGAAGGCTCGGGCCTTCGGCCATCGTGGCCTGGTACATGAAGCGCGCCTCGCGCGGGTGGGCGAGGGCCCACTCGAGGTGCGCGTCGACGAGGGCGTGCACGGCCTCGCGCGCGCTGCGGGCTCCCTCGAGGCGCGCCGCGATGTGCGCGAAGAGCGCGTCGAACACGCGCGCGAGCAGCGCGACGACGATGCCCTCGAGATCGCCGAAGAGGTGGTACATCGACGACGGGCTCGCGCCGGCCTCGCGCCGGACGTCTTCGATGCCGACGCCGAGCACTCCCCCCTTCGCGAAGCAGCGGAGCGCGGCGTCGAGGATCGCGTCGTGGCGTCTCGCGCCGTCGCTGCGGCGTCGGCGGGCGGGGGCGGCGCGGGCCATCGACCCCGAGCATAAGCTCGGGCGGCCCCCATGTCGCGCCTCCGCGGCCGCGCGAGGCGTGGCGCTCGAGAGCGCTCTTCGGCGACCCCACGCCGAGCGCGCAGCGCGCCCTGGGCCGCGGTCGCGCCTTCGAGCTGCGCCGGGCGGGGCGTGGCCGAGCCGCGCGCGTGGACGAGCGGCGACCCGTCGCCGTTAAAGTGGAAGAAACTTCCAATTAAGCTAAGGTCCGCTCATGGACACCGTGATCACCGGGGCCTCCCGCGGGATCGGCCGCGCCCTCGCCGTCGCCCTCGCGCGGCGCGCTTCGACCGGAGACCGCATCTTC
>JAEUKG010000910.1 GCA_016794325.1 Myxococcales bacterium
CCGGCGTCGCTCACGGCTCCGTCGCTCGCGCCTCCATCGGTCGCGGCCGCGCCGCCGCCGCCGTCGGGAGCGCCCGCGTCCGGTCCGCCGGGGGTCGTTCCGGGGCAATCGAGCGGCCCGCCGGGCGGCGAGGCCGACGACTCGAGCACCGCGTTGCCCGCGAGCGCCAGCCACCGGCCGCCGGCCCAACGCGCGCGCGCGGTGGTCGTGGAGAAGAGCGCAGGCGGCGCTCCGTCCCGCGTGACGTTGAGGCCAGCGCCGCCGAGCACGATCATTTCGCCGTTGGGAGCGATGCCACCGAGCGTGTTCTCACCGCTCCAGATGCCTCGCTGCGTGACGACACCGGAGGGAGAGCGAATGAAGGCGAGGATGTCGGTGCCGACGAGCTTGGTGAAGCCGATCCAGTCGCACCGCGTGTCGAAGTTCAGGCGCGCGCGACCCGAGCGCCGCTCCGAGCCGCGCCGGCTGAGCGGGACGTCCTTCTCCGCAACATAGGGTGCGAGGACGCCCTGCCCCTGTCCCGCGCCGCAGGGGGCGCCGGGCCGCAGGTCGTTCCACGCGATCGAGTTGAGCCCCGTGTAGTTGATATCGAAGCCGGAGAAGACGTACTTCCGCCCGGAGAGGACCGCGTCATGGACGTGGGCAGTCGCGTCGCAGTGGCCCGGCGCCCATATCACCGCCGAGGGGTGGGGGTAGGAGCCCGCCGCGGTCGTCGCGCAGTGCCACGCAGCCTCGCTTCCGCCGGAGGCGAGCCACGCGGGCCACCCCTCGTCGCTGACGCCGACCATCTTGCCGACGGAGGTGTACGGCTTGCCGGTGGACGGGCAGGTGGTGCTGACACCCGTGAGGAGGTCGAGGCTGGTCGGGCGCCAACCGGCGGTGCTGGTGACGACGAAGCGCCGGTTGGCGGAGACCATGCCCTCGCCGGCGACAGCGCCGGAGAGCGCGAGCTCGCCCTTTCCGGCGTCGCCGACGTCGTCGCCGACTCGCGCGTCGGCGCCGGTGGCGAGGGTGCGGACCCACATGCCGGCGGGGTTGGTGAAGAGGATGCGCGTGTCGTCGACGTCGAGGACGCGGCCGGGGACGGTGTGGAGGATGGAGAGGGTGGGGGTGGGGTCGTAAGCGAGGGGGATCTTCACAGTCGAGGCGAGGCCGAGCGTGTCCCAGACCGTGACCGAGAGGTCCCTCGCAGTCACGGGGGGGACGATGTCGGCGTCGAAGGCGGAGCCGGCGACGACGCCGAGGGTCGGGATGTCCATCTGGGCGCACGGGTAGAGCGCGGTGTCGGAGCAGGTGACCTTGAGCCGAATCGGTGTGGCGGAGGAGCGAAAGGTCCACCGCGTGGGGGAGGCGACGGTGATGATGGGCGGCTTGTCGTGGACGATGGCGCGCGTGGTCGTGACGCTCTCGCCGCCCGCGTTCTCGGCCACGATCGTCGCGAGGAGGTTGCCTTCGGGGAACGCGTCGAGCGGGACCTCGCTCTGGTAGTAGACCGGCGGGCCTCCGCCGCGCAGCGTGACCGGCGTCGAGACGCCGAGGATGGTGACCGTGACCTTGGTGATGGCGAAGCTCGACGTGACCTTGGTGCCGACGTTCAAGGTGTCGCCGGCGGGGTCACCGTCGAGCGGGCTGGTGACGACCTGCGTGATCGACGCCCACGCCGTGGCGCTCGCGAGGAAGACGAGCATGCCGACGAGCCACGCGACGAGCCGCTTGCCGACCGAGCGACGCCGCTCGCGGCTCGAGCCAATAGAGAAGGGTGCCATGGTCCAGAAACCTCCCTTTCTTGGGGGGGTACGCGACCCGCGGCCCTTGGTCGCAGGGGCTCCAGCACTTCTTCGTGTGGGAGTTTCGGCGTCGAAAGTCCCCACAGCAACGCGGCGACACCATTGGATAATTCCAGTATCGCCGAAAATCATACACGTATGACCTTGTACGACACGCACTCCCATGGCAAAGGCAGCGCGCCGCTCCTCGAAGGGGCAGGCATCCACTCCCAAGGAGCTCCTTGCCATGCGTACGATCACTCTTTTCGCCGCCGCCTCGATGCTCGCTCTCGCCGCGTGCGCCACCCAGACCGACGGCGCCGACGACGGCAACGACGAGCGCACCCAGGCCACCGAGGAGGCGCTCAGCACGTCGGCTCTCGCGAAGAAGCTCGTGGGCGCCTACGACACGCAGGACTCGAAGTACCCGACGCTCGACCTCGCCCAGGGCGGCACCTACAGCCGCGACACCGGCATCCGCTGCATCACGACGCCGTGCCCCTCGGGCGACACGGGCACCTGGCGCATCTACCGCTCGCTCTTCGGCAACGCGTTCGTGCGCCTCGTCGCGACGAACGGCCAGGACGACTGGTACCAGGTGAAGCTCGGCTCCGGCGGCGACGTCGCCCAGCTCCGCGGCGTGTTCGGCACGAAGGGCACCTTCGTCCCCGCGGTGAAGTACAACCCGTGCATGGCGGTGAAGTGCACCGCGCTCACCACCTGCCAGGTCGTCAACGGCGGCGCGCAGTGCGTCCCGAACTACCCGACCTGCGCGACCACGCTCTGCGCCGCCCCCAAGGTCTGCAAGGACCGCCCGATCGTGTGCGTGATGGCTCCCTGCGCGCCGACGGCTCCGTCGTGCGAATACGTCTGCCCGGCCGACGGCTGGATCAACTGCATGCCTGGCCCGGGCCCGAAGAACCCGGCCTGCAGCGGCGAGTACCACACGTTCATCAAGGACAACTGCCCCGGCGTCGGCTTCGCCTACTGAGCGAAGTCCGCTCGCGCCCGCGCGCGACGTCGTACACTGAGGCGGTGACGCTCCGTCCAAGCCTCCGTCCGGAAGGCCGCTCCTCGTGAGCGGCCTTTCTCGTTGGTCGCGCGCGGCGCTCGGCCTCGGCCTCGCCGCGCTCCTCGTCGCCCACGCCGCGGGGGCGCGCCCGGGCGGCGGGAGCTCGTTCAGCGGTCGGTCGTCGAGCGGTTCGAGCTTCAGCGGCTCGAGCGGCCGCTCGTCGAGCGGGTCGAGCTTCGGGTCGAGCGGCCGTTCGTCGAGCGGTTCGAGCTTCGGGTCGACGAGCGGTTCGAGCTTCGGGTCGACGAGCGGTTCGAGCTTCGGCTCGAGCGGTCGGTCGACGAGCGGCTCGACGTACGGCTCGACGAGCGGCTCCACGTACGGGTCGACGAGCGGCTCGACGTACGGCTCGACGAGCTCGACGAGCGGCTCGAGCTACGGCAGCTCCGACTCGTACTCGAGCTCCGGGGGCACACCGTCGTCGTCGAGCGGGTCGGTCCCCGGCATCGTCATCACCCTGGCGGTGGTGCTCGTCCTCGGCCTCGTGTTCTTCACCTGGATCGTGCGTCGTCGGCAGAACGAGGAGTGGTCGACGCTCGCCGAGCCCACCTACGGCGTCCCCCGGTCGGACCCGCCGCCGCGGCGGCGCTCGGGCCGCCGCGTACTCTCCGAGCTCCGCCAGACCGATCCCGACTTCTCGATCGTGCTCTTCGAGGACTTCGCCTACGCGCTCTACGCCGAGCTCAAGACGGCGCAGGGCGAGGGCGACCTCGCACGGCTCGGGCCCTATCTCGACGAGTATACTCTGGCGAGCCTCGCCGCCGAGGCGCGCGGCGAGATCTCGGACATCGTCATCGGGTCGATGGCGATCCAGTCGGTCGAGGGCCTCGTCTCCGGCTCCGACGAGGTGTCGGTGGGGCTCCTCTTCGAGGTCAACTACACGCGGAAGACCGCGGAGGGGCCCCAGGGAGTGTGGGCGCGCGAGGTGCTCGCGCTCAAGCGGAGCCGGCGCGCGCGCTCGCGACCGCCGGGCAAGGCCGCGGTCATCGGCTGCCCGAAGTGCGGCGCCCCGCTCGAGCTCGTGGCCTCCGGCGCCTGCAAATACTGCAACGAGATCGTCAAGGGGACGGGCGCGCTCGACTGGTGCGTCGTCGCCTTCACCACCCACGAGGAGGAGCTGCGCGGGCCCATGCTCACGGGGACGGTGGAGGAGCGGGGCACCGACGGCCCCACCATCGTCGACCCCGCGCGCGAGGCCACGTTCGCCGAGCTGACGCGGGACGACCCCGCCGCCGCGTGGCCCACGATCGAGGCCCGCGTGCGCCACGTCTTCGACGTGTTCCAGCGGGCGTGGGCGGCGCGCGACCTCGGGCCGATGCGGCCGCTCATGAGCGACGCCCTCTTCTCCACCCAGCGGTACTGGGTGGCGGAGTACCTCCGTCAGGGCCTGCGGAACGTCACCGAGGGCGCCGCGATCGAGCGCGTCGAGATCGCCGCCGTCACGCGCGACGCCTACTACGACGCCATCACCGTCCGCCTCTGGGCGTCGTCGCTCGACTACACCCTCGAGGACGCGACCGGGAAGGTGGTGGCCGGCAGCCGCGAGGCGCCGCGCCGCTACAGCGAATACTGGACGATCATCCGCGGCCGCGGGGTGAAGGGGGAGAGCCGCACCGACGAGGTGTGCCCCAAGTGCGGCGCTCCGAGCGACTTCAACATGGCCGGCGAGTGCAAGTACTGCGGGTCGAAGGTCACCTCCGGCGAGTTCGACTGGGTGCTCTCGCGCATCGAGCAAGACGAGGCCTACCAGGGCTGACGGGCGCGCCGAAACCCGGTACGCTCCCCCCGTGGCGAGCTTTTTCACCAGCGAGGCCAAGAAGGTCATCACGGGGGCGGTCAAGTCGGTCGAGTCCAAGAGCTCGGCCGAGGTCGTCGTCACCGTGCGGCAGCAGTCGGACGAGTACCGCGACGTCGCCCTCACGATGGGCGCGGTCACGTCCCTGGTCACCCTCTTCGCGCTCTTCTTCCACCCCGCCGACATGTGGGACGATCTCATCCCCGTCGGCGCCCTCTTCGCCTTCGTCATCACCACCGTGCTGGTGTCGAAGATCGCGCCGCTCAAGCGAATGCTCGTCTCGCGCCGGCGGATGGTCGAGCGCTCGCTCCAGTGCGCCCGCGCGCACTTCGTGGAGCAGGGCGTGAGCGTCACC
>JAEUKG010000922.1 GCA_016794325.1 Myxococcales bacterium
TCCTACACGGGGGTCTGGCTCCCGGCGCCGGTGGACGACGAGTCGTTGGTGGCCTACGAGCCCGCGGAGACGGTGGCGCGCTACGATCTCGCCGAGAGCGCGTCGCTCGCGTTCCTCGTGGCGCTCGAGGCGCTGTCGCCGCGGCAGCGGGCGGTCTTGCTCCTGTGCGACGTGCTCGACTACAGCGTCGCCGAGGCCGCCAAGGCGCTCGAGATGACCGAGGGCAACGTGAAGGTGGTCCACCACCGCGCCCGCAAGCGGATGGAGGGCTACGACGCCGCGCACGCCGGCTTCGAGCGGGGCGCGGCCGCCGAGCGCACCGGGGGCGCCCTCGCGCGCTTCGCGAGCGCGATGGCGACGCGCGACGTCGCGGCGCTCGAGGCGCTCTTCTCCGAGGACGCGGTGATGCTGAGCGACGGCGGCGGCGTGTTCCGCTCCGCCCTGAAGCCGCTCGCGGGGGCGTCCAAGATCGTCAAGTTCCTCCTCGGGGTCTCGCGCTTCCACGAGGGCGCGGCGTTCGCCGTCACCACGCTCAACGGCCTGCCAGCGGTCGTGGGCGTCTCGCCCGACGCTCCCGCGGACGTCGCGCCCCGTCACGTCACCGTGCTCGAGGCCACGTCGCGTTCCCGAGCTGAGCCTCGTGGGGGTCCATGTCCCTCGTCGGGCGTGGTAAGAGCCTCCTCCGATGCGTCACCGCCGCCTCGCCCTCGCCTCCGCCGTCTCGGCCTTCGCGCTCGCGCTCGCGTTCGCGCCTCCCTCCCGCGCGGACCTCGCGCCCGAGCGCCCGCTCGTGAAGAAGCCCAACGCCAAGCCCGCCGTGCCCGCGGTGCCGAGCGCGGCGCCGGCCGCCGCGCCGACCGCGAAGTCCGAGCCCAAGCCCGCGCCGAAGCCCGACGCCCCGAAGCCCGCGCCGAAGCCCGACGCCAAGCCGGCCGAGCCCAAGCCCACCGTGGCTGTCGCCGCGCCCGTACCCGCCGCCCCCGCGCCCGCGGCCCCGGGCCTGCAGATCGACGTCCGTCGGCTCAAGCTCGACAACGGCCTCCGGGTCGTCCTCAGCGTCGACAAGACGTCGCCCACGGTGGCCGTCGACGTCGTCTACGACGTGGGCGCTCGCAACGAGGAGCGCGGCAAGAGCGGCTTCGCGCACCTCTTCGAGCACATGATGTTCCAGGGCTCGGCCAACGTCCCCAAGGGCGACCACTTCAAGCTCGTCACGTCGCACGGCGGCACCCTCAACGGCACGACGAGCGAGGACCGCACGAACTACTTCGAGATGCTCCCTCAGAGCGAGCTCGCCCTCGCGGTGTGGCTCGAGGCCGACCGGATGCGCTCGCTCGACATCTCGCAGGTGAACTTCGAGAACCAGCGCGCGGTCGTGAAGGAAGAGTTCCGGATGCGGGTGGAGAACGCGCCCTACGTCCCCGCGTATTTCCGCCTCCGCGAGACGGTGTACCAGGGCTACTGGCCCTACGAGCACCCGGCCATCGGCACGATGAAGGATCTCGACGCCGCCGAGCTGCCCTGGGTGCGCGCCTTCCACGACGCGTATTACGCCCCGAACAACGCCGTCGTCTCGATCGCCGGCGACTTCGACCCGGCGCACGCGGAGGCGCTCGTCCGGCAGTACTTCGGGCCCATCTCCCAGAACCCGAACGTGCCGAAGTACGAGCCCCCGGCCGTGCCCGAGCAGAAGGCGGCGCGCGGCGTCGTGGTCGAGGACGCCCACGCCAAGCTCCCCGCGTTCTTCGACGGGTGGGTGATCCCCCAGGCGCGCCACAAAGACCACTACGCGCTCGAGCTCGCGGCGATGGTGCTCACCGACGGCGAGTCGTCGAGGCTCCACAAGCTCCTCGTCCGCGACAAGGCGGTGGCGCAGGAGGTCAGCGCCGAGGCCGAGGGCCAGCGCGGCCCCGACCTCTTCGTCGTCGAGGCGAAGATCGCCTCGAGCGCGAAGATCGCCGACGTGCAGAAGCTCGTCGACGCCGAGATCGCCAGGCTCGGCCGCGAGGGGCCGACCGAGGCCGAGATGACGAAGCTCAAGAACCGCGTCCGCGCGAAGACGATCCTCGGCCTGCAGACGAACATCGCCCGCGCCCAGCGCCTGGCGGAGTTCGAGCTCTACTGGGGCGACGCCGCCCTCCTGAACCAGGAAGTTGTCTATTACACGCAAGTGACCGCCGCCGACGTCAAGCGCGTGGTCGCGAAGTACCTCGTGCCCGAGCGTCGCTCTCGCGTCGAGGTCAAGCCGGCCGCCGCCCCGGCCCAGGAGCCCAAGAAATGACGACGCGCGCTCTCCACCACCTGCCCCTCGCGGGCCTCGCCGCGGTCCTCGCGCTCGCGTGCGGCGGCCCCAAGGTGCCGTCGTCGGGGCCGGCCAAGGTCGACATCCCCTACGCCGACACCACCAAGGGCCCGAAGAAGAAGGACGGCGGCCCCGCGCGCGTGCTGCCGCCGGCCTCCGGCGACGCGAAGGACTCGCCGTTCCCGGCGGTGGAGTCGTCGACCCTCCCGAGCGGCCTCACCGTCGACGTCGTGACCGCCAAGCAGCTGCCGCTCGTGCAGGTGCGCTTCGTCGTCCGCGTCGGCTCGGGCTACGGCCCCGGCGCCGCCGCCGAGCTCACCGCCGAGATGCTCAAGGACGGCGGCACGCGGACGATGACGTCGGCCGACGTGTCCCGCCGGGTCGAGACCCTCGGCGCCGATCTGGGCGTCCGCGTCGATCTCGACGCCACCGTCGTGACCCTCACCGTCCCCTCCGACAAGCTGGCCGAGGCCTTCGCGATCGCGGCCGAGGTGGTGCGCGAGCCGAGGTTCGACGAGGGCGAGCTCACGAAGCTGAAGGCTCGCATGAGCGACGAGGCCGAGGAGAACCGCCACTCGAACGGCCGCTTCATGGCGATGCGGGTGCTCTTCCAGGAGCTCTTCCCCGCCGGCCCGTACTCGCGCGTCGGCCTCCTGCCGAGCGAGATCGCCAAGACGACCGGCAAGGACCTCCGCGACCTCCACGCCAAGTGGTACGTGCCGAAGAACGTGGGCGTCGTCTTCGCCGGCGACGTCGACGCGAAGGCGGCGAACGCGCTCGTCGACAAGGCGTTCGGCAAGTGGAAGGGCGGGCCCGCGGCCGCCGCTCCCGCCGTCGAGTTCCCCGCTCCCAAGGAGATCGACAAGCGGCGCGTGATCGTCGCCCACCGCGCCAAGAGCGCGCAGTCCGACGTGTTCGTGGTGATGCTGGCGCCGGAGCGCAAGACGCCCGCGTGGCCGGCGATCCGGGTGGCGAACCAGGTGCTCGGCGGCGGGGTCGCGAGCCGGCTCTTCATCGACGTGCGCGAGAAGCGCTCGCTCGCCTACGGCACCGGCTCCTCGATCCTGGAGCTCGCCCACGGGCGCCAGCCGCTCACCGCCTACGCGGGCACGCAGACGGCGAAGACCGATCAGGCGGTCGCCGGGATCCTCGAGAACCTGCAGAAGATCGCCTCCGGCGACGTCAGCGAGGCCGAGACCTCGAGCGCGCGGCGCTACCTCTCCGACATCTTCGCGGTGCGGATGGAGACGGTGGGCTCGGTGGCGGACCTGGTCTCGCTCACGCGCGTCCTCGGCCTCCCGAGCGGCTACTTCGACGCCTACCGCGCCGAGGTGCGGGCGACCGAGGCCGCCAAGGTGAACGAGACCGCGAAGGCGCTCTACTCCGACACCCGCGCGATCGTGGTGGTCGCGGGGGACGCGACCGCGATCGCCGAGCCGCTCCGCCGCTTCGGCGAGGTCACGATCGTCGACCCCGAGAAGGACTTCGCGGTGCAGAAGACCCTGCCGGCGGCGCCATGATCGAGACCACCGGAAAGATTCGCCGCTTCCTCCACGGGCTCGCGCACGATCGCGACGCCCTCGTCCAGGTCGGCAAGGACGGCGTCACCGACGGCCTCGTCGCCGCGCTCGACGCCGCGCTCACCGCCCACGAGCTCGTGAAGGTGAAGATCATGCGCGAGGCGCCGGTCGACCGCCACGAGGCGGCCGCCGAGGCCGCCGACAAGACGTCCTCGGTGCTGTGCGGCGTCGTGGGTCGCACCTTCGTCCTCTACCGGCGCCACCCGAAGAAGCCGAAGATCCGGCTCCCCGGCGAGCCCGAGCCGAAGCCGGCGCGCGAGGGCAACCCCAAGCGCCCCCGCAAGACGCGCCCGCGCCGCCGCAGCGAAGAGGGCGGTGAGCGCGGCGGGGCTCGGGCCGAGCGCCCAAAGCGCGGGCGCTCGCACCGCTGAGCGGATCAGAACAAGAGGTGGTAGCCGGCCTCGCCGAGGCCACCTCGGAGGGGGACGGCCTCGCCGCCGTCGCCCACCTCGAAGGCCGCGCGGTAGGTGCCCTGCACGAACACGCCGCCGGGCCCCACCGGGACCTCGACGCCGAACGTGACCGGGACGCCGAAGAAGTGGCCGTCGACGTCGACGATCTGCGTGCCGGGCAACACGAAGCGTGAATTCTGCACGTAAAAGGTCGGCGTGACGACGAGGTAGGGCACGACGAGCGCGGGCTCGGGGTTGCCGAAGCGCACCGTGAGCGGCACGCCCGCCTCGAGGATCGACACGTCGGCGATCGTCCGGCCGGGCACGAGCCCCCGGACGTATTGCGACCAGTGGCGCTCGTAGCCGAGGTGGACGCCGAGCGCCGCCGAGAGCCCCGCCTTGCCGAGGGGGAGGCCGAGCGACCAGTCCATCGCGCCGCGCAGGCCCACGAGGCCGAGCTGCCCGTCGAGCGTCCCCGCGCCGAGGCCGAGCGAGCCGAGGGCGAACACGGTCCCGCGGGCGTCACGGGGCGTGCGCTTCGGGGCCGAGGGGTAGCGCGGGAGGGCGAGGGGAGGGACGTCGGCGGTCGCGTCGCCCACCGCGAGGCGCGCCGACAGCTCCGCCGTCCCGCGCTCCCACTCCACGTGCGCGACGAACGACCCGCCGCCCAAGGGGACGAAGGGGCCGACGTGGACACCGCCGCTCGTCACGACCGCGAGGGGTACCTCGACGACGGGGGTGCCCGCGTCGTCGGTGATGTGGACGTAGAGCTGGCCGTCGTCGAAGCGGCCCGTCTGCGACTCGATGCGCGCCTCGACGACGCGCAGGCGCGACGCGTTCTCCGGGGGCCGCGTCGCGGGCGCGGAGCGAGGCTCCGCGGCCGCGCTCGCGGGGATCGCCGAGACGACGAGGGCGCACGCGGCGCCGAAGACGGCGTGGACGAAGGGTCGGAACGTCGCGCCTCGCATGGAGAAAAATCTCTACCACCTTCGCGCCAAAAGGAGCGATGCTCCACCCGCCCGTGAGGACGACCGGACGCTCCCGCACGCGGCGCGCCGTCGTCACCGGTGGCGCGCGCGCGATCCACGCCGCTGGCGCGCGGCTGTCGGCCGCGGCGCTCGCCGCGCTCGCCGTCGTCGCCTCCGCGGGGGCCGCCGAGGCGCAGCCGGCGCAGGGCTTCGCGGTCGATCGCATGGAGCCGAGCGAGGCCGGCAGCGACTGGCACGTCCACGACGCGCTCGATTTCCGCGGCAAGCTCCGGCCGGCCCTCCGCGTCCTCGGCGACTACCAGTACCGCTCGCTCGTCGCCTACCGCGCCGACGACTCGATCCTCGCGTCGGTGGTGCGAAACCAGCTCGCGCTCCACGTCAGCGGCGCCGTCGTCTTCTTCGAGCGGCTCCGCCTCGGCGCGAGCCTGCCGCTCGTGGCGTACACCGACGGGCGCGCCGCGCGGGTCGGCGACACGTTCTACGCGTCGCCCGCCCACGACCAGTCGATCGGCGATCTCCGGGTCGCGCTCGACGCGCGCGTCTTCGGCGCCTACCGCGGGCCCGTCTCGGTCGCGGTGGGCGCTCGCGCGTGGGCGCCGACCGGGCGCACCGGCGACTACACCTCCGACGGGCGCATGCGGGTGAGCCCGCACCTCGCGGTCGCCGGCGATCTCGGCCCGGTGGCCTACGCCGCGCGGGCGGGCTTCCTGTACCGCGATCGCAGCGAGGCGTACGCGAGCGGGCAGATCGGCAGCGAGATCACCTACGGCGCGTCCGTCGGCGTGCGCGCGGTGTCGGGCCACGTCCTCATCGGCCCCGAGATCTTCGGCTCGAGCGTCGTCGACGGCGGGGCCGGGCTCGGCGACAAGCGCAGCACGCCGCTCGAGGGCGTGCTCACGGTACGCGCGCTCCTCGGCAGCCTCCGCTTCGGCGGCGGCGCCGGCGGCGGCGTCACCCGCGGCTTCGGCGCGCCAGACGTGCGCCTGCTCGCGTCGGTGGAGCTCGTCCCCGAGATCGCCGAGCGGCGCGACCGGGACGGCGACGGCCTGTACGACGACGAGGACGCGTGCCCCGCCGAGGCCGGGCCGCGCACGGGCGATCCGCGCACGAGCGGCTGCCCGCGGCGCGAGCCGCCGCCCGCGGTGGACTCCGACGGCGACGGCGTGGTCGACCTCGAGGACGCGTGCCCCGACGTGCCCGGGCCGCGGAGCGGCGACCGCGCGACCACCGGCTGCCCGCTCGACCGCGATCGCGACGGCGTGATCGACGCCGAGGACGCGTGCCCCGACGAGCCCGGCCAGGCGACGCGCGACCGCTCGACGAACGGCTGCGCCGATCGCGACGGCGACGGGGTGTTCGATCGCGACGACGCGTGCAAGGACGCGCCGGGCGCGCCGTCGACCGATCCGGCGAAGAACGGCTGCCCGGCCGACGCCGATCGCGACGGCGACGGCGTCCTGGACGGCGTCGACGCGTGCCCGGACACGCCCGGCGAGCCGAGCGCGGATCCGGCGAAGAACGGCTGCCCCAAGGCGCAGATCAAGGACGGCCGCATCGACATCCTCGAGCCGGTCCGCTTCAAGACCGACAGCGCCGTCATCGAGCCGGGCAAGGACAGCGAGGACGTGCTCCGCGCGATCCTCGAGATCCTGAAGGCCCACCCCGAGATCGCGAAGGTCCGGGTCGAGGGACACACCGACGACGTCGGCGGCGCGGCGCACAACCGGGTGCTCTCGGCCGGCCGCGCGGCGGCGGTCGTGACCTGGCTCGTGGGTCAGGGGATCGACAAGGCGCGCCTCCGCAGCGTGGGCTTCGGATCGAGCCGCCCCGTCGCCAAGAACGACAGCGAGGAGGGGCGCCGCCAGAACCGGCGCGTCGAGCTCCACATCGAGGCGAGCGGCGCCGGGGCCACCCCGCCGGCCCCGAAGAACCCGCCGGCCCCGAAGAAGAAGTGATCCCGCGCGCTCGCTTCACCTCCGCCGCGGCCGCCGTCGCGCTCGCGCTCCGGGCCGGCGTCGCGGCGGCCGACGACGACGTGCCCGCGCCCCGGCGCGACGTCACCGCGGCGCAGCTCACCCTCGGCGCGAGCCTGCAGGGCGGCAACACGCGGCAGGTCTTCGGCACCGTGAGCGGCGCGGTCGAGCGCCGCTTCGGCGACAACCAGCTCCGCGCCCAGACCATCGCCAACTTCGGCCGCGGCGCCGCCGGCGGCGAGGCGCCGCGCGAGCTCGCGCGGAACGTCTGGTCGCGCGCCCGCTACGAGCGCTTCCTGGGCGATCGCTTCGCGACCTTCTTGCTCCTGCAGCACCGCTACGATCGCTACCAGGGCCTGGATTTTCGCGGCAACCTCGATCCCGGCGTGAAATACCTCGTCTTCGACGGCGACGCGCTCGAGGCGTGGGTCGAGGCGGGCTACGATCTCCAGCACGACGTGCGGCGGCCGAGCGACACCGTCGTGTATCGCGACGCGGATACTCCGAAGCTCCTCCCGAGCGGCGACGTCGAGCGGCTCCCGCGGACCTACACCGATCACTCGAGCCGGCTCTCGGCCGGTGGGCGGTACGCCTTCAACAAGACGGTGAGCGTCGCGCTCGGGGTCGAGTACCTCCAGAGCTTCCGCGAGGACGACCGCTACCGCATCAACGTCGACTCGCTCCTGGCGGCGAACCTCTTCGGCGGCGTCTCGGCCGGCGTCGCGTTCGTGGCCCGGTACGACAACGCGCCGCTGCCGGGCAAGCGCGAGCTCGACACTGCGATGATGGGGAACCTCGTCCTCGCCCTCGACTCGCGGTCCAGCGCCCCGAAGCCGTCGTGCCCGGCGACCCCGCCGTGCCCCACCTGCCCGCCCCCCGCTGGGCCCGGATCGCGATGAGCCCCACCGAGCCCAAGCCCTCGCTCGAGGAGGTCGCGCGCCGCCTCGTGGAGGCCGGGCGGCACGGCGCCCTCGGCACCCTCGACGAGCGCGGCGGCCCCTTCGTGTCGCTCGCTGCGTACGCGACCGACGCCGAGGGCCGCCCGGTGATGCTGCTCTCGCGGCTCGCCGAGCACACGAAGAACCTCGCGCGGTCGCCCGAGGCGTCGCTCCTCGTGACCGAGGCCCTGGCTCCGGAGCCGCTCGCGGCGGCCCGGGTCACGCTCGTCGGCGCGGTGCGGGCGGCGACCGCCTCCGAGCGCGCGGAGCTCGAGCCTCGCTACCTCGCGCGGCACCCCGACGCCGCGGCGTGGGTCGGCTTCGCCGACTTCGCGTTCTTCGTCCTCGAGGTGCGCGCGTCGCGCGTGGTCGAGGGCTTCGGCCGCATGAAGTGGATCGAGGCGCCGAAATAGCGTGTCCCGCGAGCGGTACCTCCCTGGCCCGACGTCCTTGGGAGGCCCTTGGCGCTGAGCCCGGCCCGACGACAACGCCGTGAGAACCGCCGCGCGGTGCGCTAGACTTGCTTCATGTCGGAGGAGCACCGTCGCGAGCGCGCGGAGGCGCGGCGTTCTCGAGGCGTCACCGTGGAGCGCATCGCGTCGCCGGGCGATCGGGCGGCGCTCCACGAGGGCGAGTCGGTGGAGGAGCGGCTCACTGCGATGACGCGGCTCTGTCGCGCGGCGTGGTTGGCCACCGGCCAGCCCTGGCCGCCAACCGGCCGCGCCCACCGCGCGTCACTCCCGGTGAGGTGTACGTTCCAGACCATGCCGGCCCTTGAGCTCCCCGACGACTTCCGGGATCTGCTCGTCGCGCTCTACCCCGGAGTAGCCGCGGGTGTACCCCGGAGTAGCCGCGGGTGTACCCCGGAGTAGCCGCGGGGCTACCCCGGAGTCGCCGCGGGGCTACCCCGGAGTAGCCGCGGCTAGACTCGCGGACGATGGCCACCCCCGAACCCCGACGATCGCCGTCCTCAGCGCCGTCGGGGGCGCAGCGGCGCGGGCCGGATGCCCTCTCGGGCGAGGCGGGCGCGGGTGGTCGCGATCGCGAGCTCGCCCTTGTCGAGCCCCACCGCGTCGCGGCCGGCGCGCGCCGCCGCGACGAGGGTGGTGCCGCTGCCGCAGAACGGATCGAGCACGAGCGAGCCGGGGGCGCTCGACGCGCGCACGACGCGGTCGAGGAGCTTCTCGGGCTTCTGGGTCGGGTAGCCGGTCGTCTCCTTGCGGAGCGGCGTGTTCGCGACCATCGAGGGGCAGTCGGTCCAGACGCTGCCGAGCGCGCGGCCAAGGTCGGCGTAGTACCGGTACGTCTTCTTCCCCACCGCGCGCTCGCGGTAGCGCCGGCCGCCCTCGTCGACGTGTGTAAAATGCATCGAGAGGCTGGTGCCCGCGAACGGCTCGCGGAGGGCGGGATCCTTCGCGTTCCAGATGGGTGACTCGCCGCGGGCGTAGAGGAGGAGCGTCTGGTGGGTGACGCCGGGGCCGCCCC
>JAEUKG010000995.1 GCA_016794325.1 Myxococcales bacterium
CGCCGAGCCCGCCCCCGTCGCGAGCGCGCCGGTCGAGAGCCCCGACGCGCCCGTCCTCGAGCTCCCGATCTCGCCCACCCCCACCGACATCGACGCGGCGCCCGTGCGCGCCATGACGCCGGCGATCCCCATCGACGTGGCGTCCGTCCCCCTCGCGCCGATCCGCGAGGAGAGGGCGGAGGCGACCGCGCCCCCGAAGAAAGCCGAGGCGAAGCCGCAAAAGCCCGCGGTCGACGACGGCACCGACGAAGACGGCTTGCCGCGCATCGAGGAGACCCCGCTCGCTTCGGTCGCGGTGAGCGCCGGCGTCGACAAGACGCCGCCGAAGACCAGCCGCTGGCCCCTCGTCGTGCTCGCGATCCTCGTCGCCGCCGGCGTGTGGGCGCTCGTCAGCTACGGGTCGGCCGCCACCCGGGCCCAGGAGCGCGCGCCCGAGCCGCCGCCGGCCACGGTCGCCCTCGACGCCGACCCGTCCATCGTCTATTCGGATATCCCTTCCGTGATAGCCCTCGAGCCCGGTCAGGGCGTCGTCGAGGTCGTCGCTCCCGAGGGGATGCTCGTGATGATCGACGGCGTCGCGCGCCCCGAGGGCAAGACCCGGGTCGCGCTCGGCGCGGGGGTGCACGACGTCCGCCTCGTCGGCCCCAGCCAGCGCTCGCGCCTGGTCGAGGTGCGGCCCGGGCTGCTCGCGCGCGTCGACCTCGCGCGCTGAAGCGGGGGCCCCGAGCTTGACCTCGGGGGGGATTGGGAGCAAAAGCGCCGAGGTGCGCCGTACGCTCGCCACCGCCGTCCTCGTGACGCTCACGCCGGTCATGGCGTGCGGCGGCTGCGATCGCGGCGGCGGAGGCCCGGGCGACGCCGGCGGGGCGAGCGTGACCGGGTCCGCCGCGACGCCGCGCCCCGCGCGAGATCCGGAGCGCCGGGTGGTGCTCGACTTCTCGGGCCGCATCGACGAGTGCTGGATGGGGCATCGGGGCATGCTCGTCGACTTCGGCGGCGCCCGCGGGCACGCGCGCTTCACCCGCGAGCTCCAAGCGGTGCGCGGCGACGACTTCGAGCGCGAGGGCGCGAGCTGGTTCCGCGCCAAGGAGCGCGCGCTCACCGTGCCCTTCGTGTGGACGGAGGAGGCGCGCCCCGACCCGGTGGTGGTGGAGGCCCGGGTCCGCGGCGGGGCCGCGCGCGCCGTCACCTTCTCCCTGAACGGGCGGGTGGTGGGCTCCGCGGGCCTCGCCCGAGGCGAGGTGCGGACGGTCTCGGTGAAGAGCACCGCCGCCCCCCTCGGGCCCGGACCCAACGAGCTGTCGATCGTCTTCGGCGGCGGAAAGCCGCAAGGCGAGGTCCTCGCGGAGATCGACTGGGCGCGGGTGGGGCCGTTCGACTCCGACGCTCCGTACGCCGCGCCCACGCGCGAGGAGGCGCTGACGAGCGCGGCCATCGGCGGGGTGTCGCGCCGGGTCGTCTCGCTGCGGCCGCAGTCGCTCGTGCGATGCACTGGCTTCGTCCCTCGCGGCGCGCGCCTCGACGCCTCGCTCGGGCTGTCGGGCGGCGGCGAGGCCGACGTCGAGGTGCGGGCGCTCGTGGACCGCCAAGCGCCCGCGCTCCTCCACACCGTCCACCTCGGCCCGGCCGACGCGGGCGCGTGGAAGCGGCTCGAGCTCACCCTGCCCGAGCTCGACACCGCCGCCGCGATCGAGCTGTCGGTCCCGAGGGCCACCAAGGGGACCCGCGTCTTGATCGGCGATGCCGCCGGGACCGCGGCGCGCGAGGCGGCCGCGCCCGCGCCCCCGGCCCGGGCGCGCGGGGTCATCGTGATCGTGATGGGCTCGATCTCGCGCGCGAGCCGCGCGGCGCACGGGGGCGCGCGGGCGCTGACCGAGATCGACGGGCTCGCGAGGTCGAGCCTCGTCTTCGAGGACCATCGATCGACGTCGTCGCTCGCCTCGGCCGCGGTCGCGTCGATCCTCACCAGCCTTCCGCCGCCCGCGCACGGGGTCGGTGAGGCCGGCGCCGCGCTCCCGCGATCGCTCGTCACCGTGGCGGACGCCGTGCACCAGGGCGGAGCGGCGACGGCCTTCTTCACCGCCAACCCCCTGACCTACGCCACCTTCGGATTCTCTCGTGGTTTCGACACCTTCGGCACCCACGTGCCGATGGAGGACGCGCCGGCGACCAAGGTCTTCGATCTCGCAGCGAAGTTCGTCCAGGAGCACAAGGCCGACAAGCTCTTCGTCGTGATCCACGCGCGAGGCGCCCACCCCCCGTGGGACGTGGGGCCCGACGATCCGAAGTCACTACCTCCATCGGGATACACGGGCGGGCTCGAGCCGCGCCACGCCGCGGAGCTCCTCGCCAAGGCGAAGAAGAGCCCCCCGCAGTTCAAGTTCGGGGAGGCAGACCGCACCCGCGCGCTCGCCCTCGCCGACCGCGCGCTCGCCGCCCACGACCAAGGCCTCGCGACCTTGCTCGGCGCCCTGAGGGCCGCTGGCCGCGACGAGGACACGGCGATCCTCCTCACCAGCGACGCCGCCCCCGACGAGTCCCAGCACGTGCCCTACGCCGAGCTCGACGGGCTCGACGAGCCGACCCTCTCGATCCCGCTCTTCGTTCGCGCGCCCGGCCTCGCGCCCGGTCGCACCCGCGCGCCCACCGACGCCGCCGACCTCGCGCCGACGGTCCTCGCGCTCTTGGGGCTCGAGGCGCCGGCGACCTTCCGCGGGCAGAGCGTGCTCGGCGCCCCCGACGGCGCGCGGCTGCGCGTCGCCACCCACGGCTCGCGCACGTCGGCGCGCCTCGGCCCCTTCGTGCTCTCGGGCGCGGGCGGGCACGAGACGAAGCTGTGCTCCCTCACCCTCGAGCCGAGCTGCACCACCGACGTTCGGGTGACGCACCCCATCGCCCTCGAGCTCCTGCACCGCCTCACCTACGACGCGCTGAACGCCGCCGCGCGCCCGACGCCCGAGCCCGCGCCCCAGGACCCGCTCACGATCGCCTCGCTGCGCGCCTGGGGCCGGTAAGGCGGCGCCTCCCGGCCGCGGCGTCGGCGGCGTCGCGAGGCGGCGCCGGCCGCGTTCGCCCACCTTAGCTCTTCGCTCGACGCTGAATTCGCCGTCGAATCGGCCCGTCGAAGGCTCGTGCTTCGATTGGCGCGCTCGACGCGCGAACCACCTCCGCGCGCTGCCGCTCGGCCCGGATCCCTCCGGTCCCGCGCCGTCGGCCTCGCGCTCCTGCCGGCGCTTGTGTGCGGCTGCAGCCAGCTCACGCGGCTCTCCGCGGGGCCGGCGGCGAGCTTCGAGGGCGGCCGCGGCGCAGCGTGGGGTGGAGGCGTCGTCGCCGAGACGTCCGGCGGCGTCACCGCGCCGGGAGGCACGTTCACCGCGGTCGGGGCGGGCGCCCGAGGCGCGGCGACCCCACGCGCGCTCGAGGTCGCCCCGTTCGTCGGCGCCTACGCCGGCTCCTCGGTCGATCGCGTGTTCCTCGACGGGAGCGTGCGCCTCGGCCCCGGCCTCCAGCGGACCGAGGGGGCCACGCTCGGGTTCGCGTCGCTCGGCGCGTCGACGAGCGTCGGATATCCCTTGTCGGATACTGGGTGGAGGCCGCGACCGTCGGCGCTCGAACGCTGGCATGATGGAGCGCCGCGCGTGCCCCTCGGGGGCCCCGACGCGCTCGCCCTCGATCGCGCGGAGGCGGCGCGCCGCGGCGCCGAGCGCGAGCGCAGCCGCGTGCTCCTCACCCTGACCCTCGCCGCGGACGTCGACGTGCGGTTCACGAGGGCCCCGACGGCGTCGCTCGGCCTCCTCCTGGGGGTCGCGTGGCTCGACCAAGTCACGAGGCCGGAGTGAACCCGGGCCGCGCGGCGTGAGGGCGCCCGCGGCGCGCCACGCGAGCGAAGGCCTCGCGGGCGCGTCGCAAGGCGTCGGATGCTCATCCGACGCGCGGGAGGGTGCCGCAGCGAGGAGACTCGACGAGCGTGCGAGGCGGCCAGACGCGACTTCGGGGCGGAGGAGGCGAGGCTCGGGCCGCGGGCGCGGACGGGGTTCGGGCGCGCTCGATCCGTCCGCGCGGGGAGACCGCGTGAGCGCGTATCGCGGAGCGGGCGAGCGCGGCGACGGGCGAGCCCCGGAGATCGAGGTCTTCCGGCTCGCGTCGAACGCGCGCCGGGCGCTGTTCGCGGTCGCCGCCGTCGTGCTCGTCGTGAGCCTCGCGGGCGGCGCCTTCGCCCTCGCTCGGCGTGATCCGAGGCTCGCGTCGGTCCCCGCGTGTGGGATCCTGTGCGCGGCGGCGTTGGCGTTCTTCGGCCGAGGGCGGTTCGCGCTCCTCGTGGTGAGTCACGTCCCGGCCGAGCGCACGCTCCACGTGCTCCTCGACGCCCGCGAGAGATCCGCGCGCCGGATCACGTTCGACGCGCCGCCCGAGGTGCGGCTCGAAGAGGTCCGTCAGCCGCGGAGCAGCCCGGACGCGCCCGACGCCCCTCCCGCGTTCCGGGTGCGCATCGACGGGGCGCCCGCGAGCGCGACCATCGAGCAGCCCTTCCCCCGAGAGAGCGCGCGACGCTTGCAGCGAGCGCTCCAAGATGCCATTGCCACCTGGCCGACGTCTTGAGCCTCGGACCCCAGGAGGCCAGCGAAGGCGTGCGGCCCAGACCAGCGATCGGCGAGAAGAGAGACGACTATACCTATGCAGATAGGAATTCTCGAGGACGACGCCGAGGTGCGCGAGGCCATCGCGCGGCTCGTGAGCAAGGCCGGGCACGAGCCGGTGACGTACCTCACGACGGCGGCGCTGCGCGACGCCGTGGCGGCGGGTGAGGCCCCCGGCTTGCTCCTCTTGGATCTCGACTTCGGAGCCGAGCGCACGATCGACCTCGCGCCGAAGCTCCTGGCCCTGCGGCCCGAGCTCTCCCTCGTGGCGCTGACCGGGCACGCCGGAGACGACTGGGTCTTCCCCGCCCTCGAGGCGGGCTTCGTCGGATACGTGCTGAAGTCGGACGCCTTCGACCGGCTCGGCGGCGTCATCGACGAGGTCGCGCGAGGCGGCTCCCCCCTCTCGGGTGAGGTCGCGCGGCGCGTCGTCGGCCGGCTGGCGCGGCGCCCCGAGGAGCCGAGCCCGGTCCTCTCTCCGCGGGAGCTCGACGTCTTGCGACACCTCTCGGAGGGGTACAGCTACGAGCAGGTCGCGCTCCACCTCGGGATCTCGCTCGGCTCCGTGCGGACCTACGTGAGCCGCCTCTACACCAAGCTCGGCGTCTCCACGAAGAGCGAGGCGACCGCCCTAGCCATGCGTCGGAAGTGGATCGGCTGAGACCGGCGGCTCCTCGTCGCGGGGCGAGGCCGCGCCGCCTTCGAGCTCGCGGATGAGCGCCGAGAGGCCCGCCGACATGACCGCGAGGGCGGCCGCGAGGCTCGCCAGGTCGCGCCCGGCGACGGCGCGACGCACGCCCGCGAGCCCGGGCCCCAGCCGCTCGCGGGAGAGGACGAGGGCCTCGTGGGTCTCGGTCCGCGCGAGCTCGTCGAGGTACGCGCGCGTCGCGCGCCGATCGACTTGAGCCACGCGCTCGACGACGCCCAGCACCGCCACGAGGGCGCAGATGACCAGCACCGGCGCGATCGAGCTGAGCGCCCGAGACAAGAACACCAGCGCGCCGGCCATGAGCACGAAGGGGACGGCGACGACGGCGAGCTCGCGGAGCCTCGTCTCGCGGATGGGCCACGTGGCCCAGAGCCGCGTCCCCTCCGCCGTGGTCTCGAGCCCCGCGGTCCCGCGCCGCAGGGTGCTCCGCAAGAACGCGTAGCGGAGCCCGCGCCCGCGCCCGGGCGAAGGCTGCAGCGCGCTGCCCGGGCTCGAGACTATCTCTATACGCACATCGCCCCCCGCGGCCGCGAGCCGGATGGCGACCTTGGGGCTCCCGGACTTGAGCGCGTTGACCGCGCCCTCGTGGGCGACGTCGAACAGGCTCGCGACGAGCTCGGGCGGGAGGAGGGAGACGGCCCCGTCGACGCGCAGCGTGACGTCGGCCGCGAAGAGGACGCAGAGCTCGGCGACGGTCCGCTCGAAGTCCTCGATCGTCGTCGGCTTGGTGTCTCCGAGGATGCGGTCGGCGTTGTCGACGAGGCGCTTCACGATGGGGAGCACGTC
>JAEUKG010001014.1 GCA_016794325.1 Myxococcales bacterium
CGCCGAGCCCACGGCGGGCCTGCGGCGCTGCTCGCTCGTGGTGTCGGAGAGCCCGGCGCTCCGGAAGGTGCTCGCCCGGGTCGCGGTGGTGGCGAAGACCTCGTCGAGCGTGGTCATCCACGGCGAGACCGGCACCGGCAAGGAGGTGATCGCCAAGCTCCTCCACTCGAACGGCCCGCGAAAGACCAAGCCTTTCGTGGCGGTGAACGTGGCGGCGCTCCCCTCGGAGCTCCTCGAGTCCGAGCTCTTCGGCCACGTGCGCGGGTCGTTCACCGGCGCGACCGCGACCACGCCGGGCCTCTTCGGCGAGGCCGACGGGGGGACGATCTTCCTCGACGAGATCGGCGAGATGCCGCTCCCGCTGCAGGCCAAGCTCCTGCGCGTGCTGCAGGAGGGCGAGATCCGGCGGGTGGGCGAGCCCAAGGCCCGGCCGGTCGACGTCCGCGTCGTCAGCGCGACCCACCGCGACCTCGCGGATCTCGTGGCAAAGGGCCGCTTCCGCGAGGACCTCTACTACCGCCTGCGGGTCTTCTCCCTCGTGGTGCCGC
The DNA here is from genome assembly GCA_016794325.1 of Myxococcales bacterium. Classification (GTDB taxonomy): domain Bacteria; phylum Myxococcota_A; class Polyangia; order Polyangiales; family Polyangiaceae; genus SXNL01. The sequence continues at coordinate 549 of JAEUKG010001014.1, forward strand.
CGCTCCGCGAGCGCCCGGCCGACGTGATGCCCCTCGCGAGCATGTTCGCGGCCCGGCTCGGCGTCCCCGGCCTCGTCTTCACCCGGGCGGCGCGGCGGATCCTCGAGCGATACCGCTGGCCTGGCAACGTCCGCGAGCTCGGCAACGTGGTCGAGCAGGCGGCGGCGTTCGCCGAGGGCGGCGTGGTGGACGTGGACCAGCTCCCCGAGGAGCTCCGCGGCGCGCCGCCGAGCAATCCCTCGGCGGATAGCCCGCTCGTCTCGCTCGCGGAGATCGAGCGGAGGCACATCGCGCGGGTGCTCGCGGCCTGCGCGCAGAGCCACGGCGAGGCCGCGAAGATCCTCGGGATCAGCCGGACCACCCTCTGGAGGAAGCTCTCGGCGGCGCCCTGACGAGGTCGGCACGACGGTTGCTCTACCGTCGGGCATGAACGACATCACCGAAGCCCCCCGGTCCTTCGCCCCCAACCGGCTCGCCGAGCGCCGCCCCGGCCTCCTCGCCCGCGGGCTCTTCCTCACGATGGACGCCGTCTACGGTCGCGCGCCGTCGATCGAGAAGTTCGCGGCCCTCGAGCTCGTCGCCCGCGTCCCCTACCAGGCGTGGGAGAGCGTGGCGTACGTCGCGCTGACCCACGTGCACGGCCGCGTGGCGTTCACGCGGCGCATCTTCGAGTTCGTCGTCGAGGCGCGCCACGCCCAGGACAACGAGCAGTGGCACCTCGTGATCCTCGAGGAGCTGCTCGCGCGGAGCGGCGCCCGGCGCTCGTGGCTCACGGCCCGCGCGATCCCGCAGCTCCTCGCCGTCTTCTACTACCACGTGAGCTGGCTGCTCTACGTGATCGCGCCGAGCCTCAGCTACGGCCTCAACGCCGACTTCGAGGACCACGCCGAGCGCTCGTACCTCGCGTACGTCTCCGCGCACCCGGAGCTCGAGGACGCGCCCTGGGAGACCGCGATCGCCGCCGAGTACGGCGCGCCCCGGACGCTCGCCGCGCTCCTCCGCCGCATCGCCGCCGACGAGCGCGAGCACCGCGATCACAGCCTCGCGCGCCTCACCGAGCCGCGCTTCGCCGACGAGCACGGGCTCGCCGCCTGACCATGACTATCCACGAACGCACACCCGCCGAAACGAGAGGAGAACGACATGGCCACGTCCGACACCGCCCGCCCGCTCTGGCACCTCGGCTCGCTGTTCCGCTGGCTCGCGACCGCCCGCGACACGGGGGGCGCCTACGCGCTCGCCGAGGTCGAGGTGCGCGCCGGCTGCGAGCCGCCGCCCCACACCCACACCCACGAGGAGGAGTCGTTCTACGTGCTCGAGGGCGAGGTCGACTTCGCGCTCGACGGCGAGATCACCCAGGCGTCGCCCGGCGACCTCCTCGTGCTCCCGCGGGGCAAGACCCACGCGTTCACGGTGCGCTCGCCGACCGCGCGCATGCTCCTGTGGATCACGCCGCCCGGGCTCGAGGACGCGTTCGCCGCGACGAGCGAGATCGCCCCGAAGGACGAGCTGCCGCCGCCGCCCGACGGTCCGCCCCCGCGCGAGGTCATCGAGCGGCTCCTCGCGGTCCACGGCGCGCGCGGCGTGCGCTTCGCGCCGCCCCGGGGCTGAGCGGGATCAGCCGAAGCGCTTCCACAAGCGCGGGTAGAGCGCGGGGAGCTCGTCTTCCTTCCACGCGCGTCCGGCGGGGCGCGCGGTCTGATGACGCGAGGCCGGCGCCTCGATCTCGCGCTCGGCGAGCACCTTGCGCGGCACGTACTGGAAGCCCTCGAACAGCGTGCGCTCCTCGACGTCGCGGATCTTCGCGAGCCCGTCGGGGTCCTCGAGGGCGGCCTCGAAGCGCGCGCGCCCGAGGGCGACGAGCCCGGCGCGGAAGTCCCAGAACGCGTCGTCGGAGCAGCCTCCGTGGATCACGTACGCGGCGCCCCAGAGGTCCCAGCGGTACGCCCGCTGCATCAGCTTCGCGAAGAGGCGATCGGCGCGGACGAGGCTCCGATCGTCGAGCTTGCGCAGCTCTGCGCGGAACGCGTCGCACGACGCCTCGAGGGCACCTCCGCCCTTGCGCGCGACGCGATCGAGGATCGCCCACAGCTCGTCTTCGGTGGTGAGCTTGCCCTTCGGCGCCGGCGCTCTCGCGGTGCGAGCGCGCGCCTCGAGGATCTTGCGCGAGTCGCGGAGCAGGTTGAAGACGAGCCAGCGGTGGATCCCCGGCACCGACGGGAACGCGTCGTCGGGGCCGAGCGACTTCGCCTCGCGCGCCTCCACAGCGGCCTCGATGCGCGTCGCGGCCGCCTCGAGCTCGGCCTGATCCGCGAGCGCGGCGTCCACCGAGCCCTCGGCGAGGAGCGCGAGGCCGCGCGCGACCGCCTGGGCGTCGGCCCGCACGCGTCGAAGCGTCCGATCGGCGGCGACCTCCTCGTATTCGTCGACCGCCTTGGCCGCCCGCGCGAGGGTCTCTGCGAGAGCATCGGTCTTCGGGAGGGCCCTGGACTTGGTCGCCATACCGGCAGGGTAGCGCCCGTTTCTCCTGCGGATCCCGATCGTTCGCGCGCGACAAAATGGAAAACGCCGCGGGGGCTCGGGGGGGGAAAGCCATCACCGCGGCGCGACGAACGTCCTTGCTCGATCCGTGCCAGCCGCAAGTGCGCGAACGCACACGCGCGCGCGCGCGCGATCCTTCACGCCTGCAATCCGGGGGATTTCAAACTCGGACTCGCGAAACGACGGTCCAGCTCGGTGCGCCGCGGGGGCACACGCGGCTCTTCCTCGCGCGCTATGCTCGGTCCGTGGTGAAGCGGAACCCCGAGAAGGCCAAGCGCGCCGCCGCGCACCCGGATCGACCCGGCGAGGAGTGCAAGGCCGAGCCGGGCAGCACACGCCCGCGCGTCGATCCGCGCCGGTGCGAGGGCAAGTCGGACTGCGCCGAGGTGTGCCCCTACGACGTCTTCGAGATCGGTCCGATCGACGAGACCGTCTACCGCGCGATGCCGGCGATGGTCCGCTTCAAGCTGTGGGTGCACGGCAAGAAGACCGCGCACGTGCCCCGCGCCGACGCGTGCCGCGCGTGCGGGCTCTGCGTCGTCGCGTGCCCCGAGAAGGCGATCACGCTGGTTCGCGCGGAGGCGTGACCCCCTGCGAGCCCTGCGTGTCCGGGGGCCTTCGCGCGCGCGCGCGCCCGGCCTGGTACGCGCCCGCGCCCACGAGCGCGGGCGCGGCGACGACGCACACCGGGCACACCGCGCCTCCGAGCACGGCCCCGATGGCGCCGACAACGCCGACGCTCACGCCCGCGGCGACGAGCGAGGCCGCGCGGCTCTGGGGCTCCTCCTCGCCTTCGCGTCGCGCGGTCACCTGCGAACCGCCTCGCGCCCAGGCTCGGCCGTGGAGGCCTTGCGCTGGGAGCGCCGCTCGCGGCAGTCGCACCGCTCGTCGACGGGGACGTCACCGAGCACGTAGTCCACGTGCATCCCGCAGCCGGCGTAGGTGGGTTTGTGGCACTCGGAGCACTCGACGCGACGGCACATGATGATCCTCCAGGCCCCCCTCGTGGATGGGAGCCGGTGGCGGCGTCGAAGGGTTCTCAGCCGTCGCGCGGCGGGCTCGCGACGCGGCGCGGGCGGGGGCCGAGCTTGGCCTCGTAGAAGGCGATGAACGCGCGGAGGGCGGACGACGGGTGGCGGTTGCTGGGAGAGACGAGCCAGAGCCCGCCGCCCTCGACCGCCCAGCGCGGCAAGACCTGCCGCAGGCGCCCGCTCGCGATCTCGTCGGCCGCGACCGCCTCGGGCAGGAGCGCGATCCCGACGCCCGCGCAGGCCGCGGGGATCCTCCGCGACTACTGCGCGGCCTACGCGCGCGGCTTCGGCGACTTCGTCACCGACGGTGTGCAGCGGGTGAGCGGCCACGCCCCGCGGCGCTGAAGAGCATCTGGAGGGCGACGACCGCGGTGAGGGCGGTCCCGACCCAGCCGAGCGCGCGTCGCCGACGGTGTCCACGCGCGTCGGTCGTCACGCGAGGCTCCGCACCACCTCGGTGAGCTGGAGGTAGCTCTCGCGCATGCCGCCCTCCATACCGCTCGCGATGACCTGGTCGCGGACATCCTTGGAGGGATAGACGACGCGGCTCTGGAGGGTGGTGCGCCCGTCCTTCTCGGTGAGGGTCAGGGTGACGACGGAGACCACGTCGGGGAACATGGCGAAGATCTCGGTCTGGACGATGCGCGTGGGCGCGTCGATCTCCCGGAACGTGCCGTAGAACTCGACGTTCATGCCGTTCTTCGCCTGCATGGCGAAGCGCCACTCGCCGCCGACGCGCAGGTCGACCGAGCACGCGGTCATCTCGCCGCGGCTCCGGGGCGCCCACCACCGCCGGATGTGCTCGGGCCGGGTCACGGCCTCGAACACGAGCCGCGCCGGCGCGTCGAACGCGCGGGTGATGAGGATCTCCTGGTCGCTCGGCAGCTCGAGCGTCGTCCCGTCGTTCCGGTCGGTCATCGCGTGGGCTCTCCCTTCTTCTTCTTCTCTCGGCGTTTCAGGTCGTCGACCACCGCGTCGAGCTCGTCGAAGCGCTCGGCCCAGAGCGCGCGGTAGCGCTCGGTCCAGGCGGCGAGCTCGGCGAACGGCTCGGCGCGGAGCTGGTAGACGCGTTGCTGCGCGACGGGGCGCACGGCGACGAGCCCCGCGCCCTTGAGGTGCGCGAGGTGCTTCGAGACTTGCGGCTGCCGCAGCGCGAGCCGCTCGCTGATCTCACCCACCGCCCGCGGTCCGTCGCGGAGCAGCTCGACGATGCGGAGGCGGTTCGGCTCGGCGAGAGCGGCCAGCGTCGCGATCATGACATAATATTCCTATAGGAGAATATGTCTGTCAAGGAATATATGGGCCGGGTCCCGGTTTGATCCGGGCAGGTCGATCGTCTATCGATCCCGATGTGACCGACGCGTCGAGTCAGGATCCTGACCTCTTGCGGCGCTTGCTCCGAGCCAAAGATCGGATGGACGCGGCCTCGCACGAGGAGTGGCCGGTGCGCCGGCTCGCCAAGGTGAGCGGCGTGTCCGAGGCCCACTTCGCGCGCTCGTTCAAGCAGGCGTTCGGCGTCCCGCCGCACCGCTACCTGCTCACCCGGCGCATCGAGCGGGCGCGCGCGCTGCTGCGCGAGACGGATCTCTCCATCACCGAGGTCGCGTTCCAGACGGGGTGGTCCAGCCTCGGCACGTTCGGGCGCACCTTCCGCGACGTCACGGGAGAGAGCCCCGGCGTGATCCGCGCGCGCGATCGCGCCGCGCTGCAGGCCCTCGACCGGGTGCCGGCGTGCTGGCTGGCGGCCGCGCACCGCCCCGACCTCACGATCGCAGTTTCGGAGAAGCGCCGACGGGGCGACCTGGGTACGAATGGAGCCGAAGAAACGGAGGTTCCATGACCCAGGGCGTCGACGTGGTGGGTATCTACGTGCTCGATCAGGAGGAGGCGCGCGCCTTCTACGTGGAGAAGGTGGGATTTCGCGTCCACACCGACGTGAAGAACGGCGACTACCGGTGGCTCACCCTGCAGCACCCCGAGCAGCCGTCGTTCCAGCTCGGCGTGTTCGCGCCGGGGCCGCCGATGCACGACGCGGCCACGACGCAGACGCTCCGCGCGATGGTCGCGAAGGGCGCGATGCCGCCGCTCGTCCTGATGGTGGACGACTGCCGCGCGGCCTGCGAGCGCCTCCGGTCGCGCGGGGTCGAGCTCACCCAGGAGCCGGTCGATCGCTTCGGCTCGGTCGACGCCGGCTTCCGCGACCCGTCGGGCAACGGCTGGAAGGTCATCGAGGCGCGGCGCGGGTGAGCTCGAGGCGCGCGTTCAGCGCGCCGGGTTGGTCTTCTTCCAGGACTCGAGCTCTTGGATGCGGCCGAACCACGCTCGCAGGTGGCGGCGATCGTCGACCGGCAGGCGCGCCGGGACGGTCGACATGAGCGGCGTCGCCACCGCGATGTCGGCGAGGGTGAGGCGCCCCTGGGCGAGCCACTCGTTCTTGGCGAGGTGATCGTCGAGGAGCCGCGCGCACTCGGTGACGAGTCGCTCGCCGCGCTCCTCCTCCTTCGGGTCCGCCGGCTGGCCGCCGATGAGGCCCTTCACCAGGCGCTCCCAGTTGAGGACCGAGACGGCGGGGGTGAAGTGGTGTGCCGACCAGAACAGCCAGCGGTTCACGTCGGCGCGCTCCTTGCGCTCGGCGGGGTAGAGCGGGGTCGGGCCCGAGAGGTCGGCGAGGTACGCCATGATGGCGTGCGACTCGGTGAGCACGAAATCGCCGTCGACGAGCACCGGGACCCGGCCCGCGGGGTTCAGCGCGAGGAACTCGGGGGTGCGCTGCTGGCCCTTGGAGAGGTCGACGACGACCTCCTCCACCGGCACCCCGAGCTGGAGGGCGGTCATGCGGGCGCGGCGGGCGTTCGACGAGAGCGGGAAGTGGTAGAGGCGCATCGGTTCTCCTTGGGTTTCGCGAGGGTCGATGGCACCTTAGCGGGGTCGAGTGACAGCTGAATGTCAGGTTTGATCCGGGCCGCGCCCGGCGGCCGTGTCGCCCGCGCGGCTCGGGTGCCTTGCTCGCCGAGGGGGGCGCGGCTAAGGCATCGACCATGCGCCGCGCCGCCGCCACCATCGCCATCGCTGCCACCGTCGTCGCTTGCGGAGGAGGCGCCGCCAAGCCGAGCGGAGCCGACGCGCCGACCACGAGCGCGCCCGCCACCGGCGCGCCGAAGACGTGCCTCGCGGCGGTGACCAACAAGACCCCTCCCGGCTGGAGCCAGGTCGGCACGGTGGTGGTCAAGATCGAAGGCGACAAGCCGACGACGATCGAGATCAAGGACTCCTCGGGGAAGGTGACGTCCACCGAGCCCGCGCCGAAG
>JAEUKG010001030.1 GCA_016794325.1 Myxococcales bacterium
TCATCTTCGACGCGAGCCACACCATCGAGTCCGGCATCGTGCCCCCGTCGAGGAGGTCCTGGAAGGGGATGCCGGCGCCGTCGGCGACGCCGCGCAGCGTCTCGATCGCGAAGCTCGGCATCGTCTTCGCCACCTTGCGCCCCACGGTGTGCTGGAGCGCGGTGAAGAGCGCGGGGCCGAGCCGGCCGATCGCGCCGCCGCCGAAGAGCTTCTGCACGAAGTGCCGGTAGTACGGGATCGGCCCGCGGCGGATCTCGGACGAGAGCAGCGCGCCGTGCTGGCGGCCCATCTCGTAGAAGCTGCCCTTGACCCGCATGACCCGGAGGCCGCGCGTCTCGTACACCCAGCCCTCGCCCGACGTGCGGCGCGCGGGCCGCGGGGCGGCGTGGTCTTTGGGCTGCGGGGCGGCGACGACGTGCATCATGTGAGCTCCTTGCGAATGGCGGCGACGGGCGCGCCGCTGGCGATGCGGGCAGTGGCGAGAAGGCGCGGGCTGGCCCACGCGTGGAAGGTCCGGACGAGATCGCGGGCGCCCTCTTCGTCACCCGCGGCGATGCGCTCGACGAGCATCCCCGCGCCGTCGGCGTAGGGGGCGGCCGCGGCGCGGATGGCGTCGAACACGACGTCGAGCTCGCGGACGACCGCGTCGTTCCAGTTCACGAGCATCGTGTAGATGGGGTTGTGAGTGGCGGCGGCGACGGCGAGACCGAAGGTGTAGACCGCGCGCCCGAAGCGCTCGGGGCTCACCGCCGCCGCGCGCAGCTCGCCGAGCTCACGCTCGAGGCGCGCGACGTCGGCCTTCGTTCGGCGGCGCGCCGCGAGCCCGATCATCTCGACGTCGAGCGTGGCCCGGACCTCGAGCACGCCCTCGAGGAACGCGACGTCGATCGCCGCGCCGCGCGGGCGGAGGAGCGCGCGCAGGACCTCCGGGCTCAGCGAGGCGAGCGGGTCGAGCACGCAGGTGCCGCGACGGCGCACCGGCTTCACCACCCCGTGGACCTCGAGGAGCTTCATCGCCTCGCGCACGACGCTGCGGCTCGTGCCGTACGCCTCCGCGAGGTCCGACTCCTTCGGCAACACCGACCCGACCGGGAGATCGCCGCGGACGATCCTCCGCAGGAGGTCGTGGGCGACGCGGTCGGCCTTGCGGTCACCGTCCGACGCGTCGGCGGCGACGTGGCGTGTGTCGACGTTGGGCACGGCAGGAGTAATAAGTCAGACTTATTACTTGTCAACAGACCTAAGCGCAGATTGCTCTCAAGCCCTCGTCATCGCACGATTTTCCTCGCTACCTCGACGTCGAGGCGCCCTGGCTTCAGGGCCACCACGCCCTCCCGACCGGGGTAGACGACGCGCGAGCGACCCTGCCCCGGCGCCCGCACCACCCCCGCCGCCCAGTTCGCGTTCACCGCCGTGATCCCGAAGCGCCGCGCGAGGTCGCCGAGGATCGGCGGGCGCGTGTCGTCGCCCTCCTCGACCCACGCGCTCGGGAAGAGGAGGACGTCGACCGACGCGAGCACGTCGCTCGCCTCCCGCGCGACGAAGTGGACGTCGTAGCAGACGGCGAGCGTCCACGTGAGGCCGCACGCCTCGAAGCGCGGGTACGGCAGGTCGCCGGGCGTGGCCCACGTCTCCGGGATCCACGGGTGCCGCTTCCGGTACCACGCGACGGTCTCGCCGGACGGAGCGACGACGCAGAAGGCGTTGAACACGTGCGCGCCCGCGCGCTCGATGATGGGCGCGGCGACGAACCCGCGGTGCGCGCGGGCGAGCTCGGCGAGGCGGCGGTGGGTGGGTCCGTCGCGCGGCTCGGCCATCGGCGTCGGATCGAAGACGCCGCGCGGCGAGACGTACCCCGTGAGCGACGCCTCCGGCAGGAGCGCGAGGTCGAAGGGCGCCGCCGACAGGAGCGCGTCGACGCGGTCGAGCGCGCCGTCGACGTCCCCCCAGGACACCGGGAGCTCGAGCGCGGCTACGCGCACCGCGGGCGACACGGTCAGTACTCGAAGCCGCTGCCGCCGATGAACTCGCGCAGGAGCGACGTCGGGGGGACGTGGTCGGGGTAGATGGCGACGAAGCGATCGACGAGGTGCCGCAGCCGGTACGCGGTGGCGAACGCCGGGTGGTCGTGGGGCACCTCGAGCAGGTAGCGGTCGGCGTACACCTTGAGGACGCTGAGCTCGTAGGGGAGCGAGGTGTCGAAGACCGCGTCCGCGTTGGGCTGGAAGGGATAGATGTGCCGCTGCTCGCCGCGACGCACCGACGCCCACCGGAGGATGTTGTCGGCGGCCTTGTACCCGCGGTGGTGGCGGTCGCGGACGATGCGGCGCAGGAGCCGGACGTCGGCCGGCGCCACCGAGGCGACGCGATCGAACGGGAGGCCGGAGCTCGGGTGCACGAACACGTGGTAGAGCTGCTCGCGCCGCGCGACCCCGTCGAGGAGCCGCGGGTTCAGGCCGTGGATCCCCTCGAGGACGAGGACGTCCCCAGGGCGGAGCTGGAGCTCGGGGCCGCCGTCGGGCGAGCTCTTGCCCGACTTGAAGTCGTAGCGCGCCGTCTTCACCCGCTCGCCGGCGAGGAGCCGGCGGACGTGGTCCTGGAGGAGCTCGAGGTCGGTCGCCTCGAACGCCTCGAAGTCGAGCTCGCCCGTCTCGTCGCGCGGCGTTTTATCCCTGTCGACATAGTAGTCGTCGAGCGAGATGCCGACCGGGTGGAGGCGGTCGATCTCGAGCTGCACCGTGAGGCGCTTGATGAACGTCGTCTTGCCAGACGACGACGGGCCCGCGATCCCGATGATGCGCACGGCGTCGCGGCGGCTCGCGATGTCGTCGGCGACGCGCCCGATGCGCTTCTCGTGGAAGCCCTCGGAGATGCGAATCAGCTCGCGCACTTGGCCGTCGACGCAGAAGCGGTTGAACGTGCCCACGCTGGTGACGCCGAGCGACTCGAGCCATCGGCGTTGGTCGGCCGCCATCTCTCCCGCG
>JAEUKG010001039.1 GCA_016794325.1 Myxococcales bacterium
GAGCGACCGTTCCACGCCCGCTCTCGGTGGGTTCCAGCTACATTTTCGCCATGCCCGCCCGTGTGACCGTCTACTGCCGGAGGAGCGTCGCGCACCTGACCCCGAGAGCGATGAGAGCCGAGCTCGACTCCGCCGACCTGATGACCCTGGCCGAAGCGCTCGACCTCCCCGAGGGTGAAGAGGCCGCGGTGAAGGCGATCCGCCCGCACCTCCGCGTCGAGGGCGAGGGCGGGCCGTTCGACTACGCCGAGGTCCACTGGAGGCCGAGCGGCCGGCCCATTCAGATCGAGCGCGTCACCGCCCCCAATAGGGTGAGGGGTGACGTCGACGAGGTCCTCGAGGAGCTCTCGGGTCTCGAAGCCACCGGCGCGAGACGGGTGTGCGAGCATCTCCGCGGCGTGCGCGAGGTCGTGTACTTCGAGATGGGCATCGGGGACTCGCTCCACCTCGGCGCGACGCTCACCGAGGTGCTGGCGTTCTTCGTCGCCGAGGCGGGCGACGGTCTCTGCGACTTCTATCGACGCGACTGGGCGTCACCCGCCGACCGCGCCACGAACATCTTCGTCTGGCCGAGCTGATGCTAGCCCCCCGCGCGACGGAGAGTGACCCGAACGCCAGCCGGTCCGCGGCTCGACGGCGCGCCCGGCGCTCGCGTAACGGACCGCGAGCCGTGGGCGACGCGTGCTTTGCGGCCGACGTTGGCCACGAATCTCCTGCCGTGTTGGCGCCTGCCGCCCGCGGTCAGACGCCGCCATGGCTTCTGGTCTCGTCTTCGGGCGCCCGCACGTCCTGCTGCCGCTTTCGCGGCGGTCGCACGGCTCCTCGCGTTCACGTGCCGCCGCGGGTGGCGGGATCGGGCCGCGGCGCGGAGTGAGGTCCGCGCCGCCGAACGTTGACGACCCGCAAGTGCCCGCTAGGGTCGTCCCCGTGACGACAGGACACGTTCCCTTCTCGACGGGTCGCTCGCCCTCGGCTGGCCTGCTCTTCGGCGCTGCTCTATTGGCCGCTGTCACGCTCCCCTCGTGCAACTCACACGAGGGGTTCGTGAAATCCCACGCCGCGCAGTTCGATGCCTTGAGCAAGGTGCTGGCCAACCCGCCCGGCCCCGCCGACTCGTCCCCGTGCGATGCGGCGTCGCCCCCCTCCGGCAAGATCGCGTTCGGGTACGGCCCGGCGTTGAGGCGCTTCGTCGCCAACCAACAAGCTCCGCGGGGTGGTATGGAATGGGAGCTCGCCTACAAGGTCGGTAGCGTGCCTCTGGCCGTCGATAGGAAGTACTCCGAGGACCAGTTCGCCGAGTTCGTTCGCGTCTTCACGACTGGCGAGTACGTGGCCGTCGTCTGGCCCGGCCGCTCGTACGACGCCAAGGTCGGGAGCTCGACCTTCGAGACGTCGTTCTCGAGTGGGTCGGTCTCGGCCACGGTCGCCATTCACAAGCTGTCCACCGGCCGCGCAGTGTGCTGGAAGGATATCTACTCGAGCAACTCCAGCAGGATCAAGCACTGGGGCAATCAGGTCCAAGCTGTCGAATCCGATTTGGCAGAGCAGGTTCGGGCCGACACGATCGCCGCGATCAAGGCGATGGCGCCGGCCCTCGTCGTCGAGTCGCCGAAGCACTGAGCATCCGCTCCAATCCACGAACGCAACTGCGCCCCGGCGTGGTGCGCAGGGTGAGCTGCTTCTGACACTGATGTCAGGTTCTGACATTGATGTCACAACGCGACATCGTCGCGTATCCTCGCGCTCGGAGGTGACGCCGATGGCCGCGAAGAAGAAGCCCGCCGCGAAGAAGAAGGTGTCGAAGCCGACCGCGCCGAAGAAGAAGCCGACCGCGCCGAAGAAGAAGGCGCCCGCGCCGAAGAAGAAGGCCGCGCCCGCGGCGAAGAAGAAGGCCGCGCCCGCGAAGAAGAAGAAGGCGGCGGCGCCCGCGAAGAAGGCGGCGGGGCCGTGGCGGCGGATGAAGTACGACGACGGCGGGTTCGGGTTGTTCTTCGGGGTCGACGCGTTCTTCGAGATGGGCTCGATGGAGATCTTCGAGAAGGGCGGCGGGTACGCGAACGGGCCGGGGTGGGAGTCGGTGATCGCGCCGGCGTTCGAGAAGGCGTTCCCGAAGCTCGCCGACGCGATCGAGTACGACTGCGAGGGCGACATGTTCGTGGCGCGGGCAGAGGACGACGCGCACCTCGACGCGCTCGCGGGCGTCATCGCGGCGATCACCGCGAGCCCGGCGGCGCTCGCGGCCGCGGTCGCCGCGCGCGATCCCGATCGCGACTGAGCGATGAAGCCCGCGCCGAAGATGCTGTACATGCTGATGTTGACCGGCTCGCACGACGCGGCGGTGCCCGTTCGTCGGACGAACCCCTTCAACGGCGAGCCCGTCGACGTCTACCCGCCTGCGCTGACCGACGCGGAGAACGCGGAGGCTGAGCGCCTCCTCGCTCGCCATGGGGCGCGCTGCGAGGGGCGCCGCCACGTCCTCCAGCTGGGCGACGGGACCGCCGTCGAGGTCGTCGCGGGCGTGGACGACGGCGAGCCGGGGCGCTGGAGCGTCTCGTTCGGCGCGTACCTCCAGCACCTGAGTCGCGACGCGATGCGGTTCCTCTTCGAGCTGTGCGACGCGGGGAGCTTCATCCTCGAGGGCGCGGACGTCGGGGTGGTCACGCGCGCAGCCGTGATGGACCAGCACTGCGACGACGGCTTCGTGCTCGTGCGCTCCCCCGAGGCGCTCGAGATCCTGATGAAGGAAGGCCGGAGCGCGTACGCGAAGCACGTCGGGAGCTCGTAGCCCCGGACACGTCGCTTTCGGCTCGGGGGTCGGGCGGGCTCCGAGGCGAGCGACGCGAGGGCCACCTCGGCGTCGGCGACGAACGCGCTCAGGCCGGCTGCGGATAGGATGAGGCATGTCGCTCCACTTCCGCATGAAGGGCCGGCTGGTGTTCGGCGGCGAGGCCGACGCGACGCGGCTCTTCGCGACGCTGTCGGCCGACCCGTTCTTGCGCGAGGCGCTCACCCTGCGCGGCGCGGCGATCGTGGCGGCGTTCGACGACTTCGTCTCGTATGCCGGGCCCGACCTCCAGACGTCGACCGCGCGCCTCGCCGAAGCCGCGAAGCAGGCCAGGAGCGGGCGCGTCCTGTTCCGGTACGAGGGCGAGACCGCGGACTGGTGCATCGAGGCGCCGCCGCGTGTGTTCGGGCCCAAGCCCAAGAAGAATGAGCACTCCGAGCGCTTCGGCGTCGTGGGCGAGCTCGGCTTCGCGGAGGCGCTCGAGGCTCGCGCGGCGCTGGACGCGCTCGTCGCCGTCCTCGGCGACCGCGCCGCGCTCTCCGTCGACGGGGCTGCGCTCCGCGCGAACGTCCGCGGCAAGGCCCCGGAGCGGGCGGTCCAGGCGGCGCGGCTCGCGCTGTTCGACGCCATGCGATCGGCGACGTCCGGGGCGATGACGTGGACCATGATGATCATGACCACGCGCGTGCGCGCGCCGGCGAGGGTGCATGGTGAAGGCGCGGGGCCGCGCGCGTACTGCAAGGTCGAGGGGACGTGCCGGTACGCGAGCACGGAAGAGCGCGACGCCGGGGCCGCCGGGTTCGCCGCGTTGGGCCTCGAGGCGACCCCCAAAGATCTCCGGAACCTCGTCGTGGAGGGCGACCTCCTCGTGACCAAGGAGGGCTTCGAGGCGCTGATCAAGGCTCTCCGCGCGCCGCTCCGCACGACGAAGCACGGGAGCTTTGCGCTCGAGTCGCGGTGGGGCTTCCGGCGGGTCGGCTCCAGCAATCGCCGCCGGTGAGGCCCCCTTGGCCCAGGCCACCCGAAGCTGGCCCAGGCCACCCGCCGAGCGTTCCAACGTCGCGGAACGACTCGAGGGCCGTTTGGCACCGCGGTTGCTGATGGAGGCCCCCATGCAGGCAGGGCGCGCGAGGACTACAATGCGGGCGATGGTGCCCCACGTCCGCCACGTGCGCCCGGTGCGTCCGATCGACTTCCCGTCGTCGGACCCGGAGTGGGACATGGGGCAGACGGGGGCGCACCACCGCTTGTGCGAGACGCTGTACGCGGTGCTGCGGGCGGCGCTGGGTCCGGAGCACCTGCTCGCGGCGGATCAGTTCGTGTACTACGACGCGTCGGACGCGCGGGCGAAGTGCGCGCCGGACGCGCTGGTGAAGCTGGGGACGCCGTCGCGGCTTTTGCC
>JAEUKG010001046.1 GCA_016794325.1 Myxococcales bacterium
GCCTAATCTTGGAGGAGGGGGATCGGCGGGGCCTGGGAGGGGGAGTCCGCCTCGAAAAATAGGCAGCCAGCTGCCTAATTTCGGAGGAGGGGGATCGGCGGGGCCTGGGAGGGGGAGTCCGCCTCGAAAAATAGGCAGCGAGCTGCCCAATTTCGGGAGGGGGTACAACTCCCGGGAAGTTTTGTGGATTTCGAGGAGCGACTCGCGCGGGCGCGCGCGGCGCCGGGCGGATCTACCAGCGGACGACGACGCTCGGAGGCACCACGTGCGCCTCGCAGCGCTCGACGCCCACGAGCACCGGGTGCGACTCGCTGCCCGACGTCTCCTTCGAGGTGATCTCCACCCGCGGGACGATCTGCTCGGGGCGCAGGCCGCGCAGGATCTCGGGCGGGCAGGTGAGGCGGACGTCCACCTCGGCCGGCAGCGTCTTGGCCTTGGGCAGGCCGACGACGACGACCGCGAGCTTGGTGAAGGGCCGCTCGGCGATCTCGCGCGTGATCTCGGTGGTGACGATCACGTTGCGGGGCTCGACCTTCAGCGACGCCGGCAGGCGCTCGAGCGCGAGCTGCCGCGGGTATTGCCCGTCGGAGAGGCCGGTGACGTCGAAGCTCTCGGCCCGCACCTTCTGGAGGACGGCGACCTCGCCCATGGGCCCGGTGACGCTGACCTTCGGCGGGTCGGACATCGGGCTGCCCTTGACCACGAAGCCCGCGGCCGGCGTGCCGACGACGCTGACCTGCACGGGCACGTCGCGCTTGATGCGCTCCTCCCACGCGAGATCGATGCTCGGGGGATCGAACTGCTCCACCTCGAACTGGAGCCCCTGAGGGCCCTTCACCATCTTGGTGTCGAACACGACGTGAGCGTCGCGCCCGCTCGTGAGGTCGAGCTGCATCGCGACCGCGCCGGAGCGAAGCTCGTCGATCGCCTGGTTCGTGCCCTTCACCTCGAGGCGCACCGTCTTCGGCAGGCTGGTGACGAGCACGCGGTTCGAGCCCTCGGGCGGCAGGAGGGCCTCGAGCTCGACGATGATCGAGCGCTTGGCGTCTTTGCCGCCGTGCACCATCGAATAGAGGACGATGGCGAAGGCGAAGCTCACGAGCTTCAGGTTCCAGTTCTCGATCAAGAGATCGACGAGGCGCTCGCGCAGGCTCACGGATCCTCCTGCGGGGCCTTGGGCGCCGCGGGCAGGCGCGTCGACTCGGGCATGGGGGTGGACTTGGCCTCGGCGAGCGGCGGCGGCCGATCGCTCGCCGGCGAAGGCGTCATCGGGCGCGAGATGCTCTCGGCCGACACCGGGTTGGGGACGGACTCGGCGGGCGGCGGCACCACGCTCACCCGGGGCGGGTCGGGGATCGCGCTCGGGCGCGTCGCCCCCGGCAGCGGGGTCGGGATCTTCGCCGGCGGCGGCCGGGAGGCGCGCTTCTTCGGGTCGACGGCGCCCTTCTTGTCCTTGTCTTTGTCGGCCTTCTTCTTGTCGCGGCCCTGGCCGAAGAGGCCGAGGAGCGCCTGGCGCAGCGAGGCGCCGTCGAGGCCGGAGATGATGTTGCCGTTGAAGCAGAAGCTGATCGTGCCCCGCTCCTCGGAGACGACGACGACGACGGCGTCGGTCTCCTCGGTGATGCCGAGCGCGGCGCGGTGGCGCGAGCCGAGCGATTTGTCGATGCCGCGCACGTCGGGCATCGGGAAGAAGACGCCGGCCTTGGCGACGCGGAAGTTGCGGATCACGACGGCGCCGTCGTGGAGCTTGTTGACGCTCTCGGGCACGAAGAGCGACACGAGGAGGTCGCGCTGCACCGCGGCGTCGATGGACGTGCCCTGGCCGACGACGAACTCGTCGAGGTTCGCGTCCTGCTCGAAGCAGATGAGCGCGCCCATGCGGTGGCGGGCGAGGTCGGTCGCCGCGGCCACGACCTCGTCGATGACCTTGGTCTCCTGCTGCCGCGAGAGCCCGCTCAAGAAGGCGCGGGAGCCGACGCGCATGAGGCCGCGGCGTATGTCGTTCTGGAAGACGACGACGACGATGAGGATGACGGACGACAGGAGCGACGACAGCAGGTTGACGACGGTGACGAGGCCCGCCCACTTGGCGACGACGTAGACGACGAAGATGACGCCGAGGCCGGTGCCCATCTGCATCGCGCGGGTGCCGCGGAGCACGAGCAGCGCGCGGTAGACGACGAAGGTGACGAGGAGGACGTCGAAGACGTCGATCGCGACCTGCGACCAGCTCCGGCGCGCGAAGAGGTGGAGGAAGCCCTCGAGCATCAGGCGCCTCCCGCGTGGCCGGGCGGCGTGCCGAGGACGACGGCCATGTCGAGCGCCTGCCGGGTGGCGCGGACGTCGTGGACGCGCACGACCGCCGCGCCCTCGCGGGCGGCGAAGACGGCGGCCGCGATCGAGGCCCCGACGCGCTCCTCGGGCCGGGCGCGCCCGTCGACGACGGTGAGGAACGACTTGTTGCTGGCGCCGACGAGGACGGGGACGCCGGCGCCGCGCACGAGCTCGCGGGTGCGGCGGAGGAGATCCATGCTGTGGCGCGCGGTCTTGAAGAAGCCGAGCCCGGGGTCCATCACCAGGTGCTCGCGGGGCACGCCCGCGCCGCGCACGACGTCGGCGGCGGCGCGCCAGTCGCGGAGCACCTCGAACACCACGTTGTCGTATTCGGTCTCGGCGACGCCCCCGAAGCCGCGCATGTCGGCCTGGGTGCGCCGCGCGTGCATGAGGACGTACGCGGCGGAGTGGGCGGCGGCGGCGCTCGCGAGGTCGCGGTCGCGCGCGCACGAGACGTCGTTGACGCAGGCGGCGCCGGCGTCGAGGCAAGCGCGCGCCACGTCGGCGCTCGTGGTGTCGACGGAGACGACCGCGCGCTCGGCGGCGTAGGCGACGACCTCGAGCACGCGGCGGAGCTGCTCGGCGGGGGGGACGGGCGCGGCGCCCGGCCGAGTGGACTCGCCGCCGACGTCGATCACGTCGGCCCCCTGCGCGACGAGCGCGTCGACGTGCGCGAAGGCGTCCTCACGCTCGATGTAGCGGCCGCCGTCGCTGAACGAGTCCGGGGTGACGTTGCAGATCCCCATGAGCGCCACCCCGCGGCGGGCGCGCGCGCGGGCGAGGGTGGCGAAGAAGGTCTCGGCTCGTGTCGTCACGGGTCTCCAGCGGGGCGCGAGCGTGCCGCGCGTGCTGCGGTACCGTGGAGTCACCCCGAGCCAGCGCAGCGCTCCTCGCGCCTCTCGATCACACTATCAATTCCGCCGTAGTCTCGCCATCTTCCTGCACCCGCGGCGGCGGCCGCTGCGGCGCCGACGGAGGCGCTCGACGTCGCGCCGTCGCGCCGCGGCCGAGGTGCGTCGGCGTCGCGCGGCGGGTGCGGCGCCACCCGCCGTGCTCACCAAAGCGCGAACGTGCGTTCGCGATCGCGCGCCCTCGTTCGCGGCGCGCGTCGTCGTTCCGCGCGCTTGGCGGCGCCCGGAGGTGGCAACAGAATTGCTAAGCGGTCGACCGAGTGACCGCATGATCGAGTGATCGAACCACTTGGTGACCCTGATGCCCCCTGGACGAATCCGATCGACCCAGCGCGCGCCGGCGCGCGGCGCGCGCGCCGGGCAGAGCGCCGCCGCGCTCGTCGCGGCCGCGCTCTGTCTGGGCGCGCCGCGCGCCGCGCTCGCCGCCGACGACAAGGCCTCCCCCAACCCGCAGCCGAGCGGCGACGTCGTCCTCGTGGAGGGGACGGTGCTCGCCATCGACGAGACCGAGCTCATCGTCGACCTCGGCGCCCAGCGCGGCGCGGCGGTCGGCCAGAAGCTCGAGCTCTGGCGCCCGCTCCGCATCCGGCACCCGGTCACGGGTCAGATGGTGCTCGACCGCTTCTCGATCGGCACCCTCACCCTCGTTCAAGTGCGCTCGAAGACGGCGATCGCGCGAGTGACGGGCAAGCCCCTCCGTGCGCCGGCGGCGGGAGACATCGTCGTCGCCGAGCTGCCGCGCCCGGAGCCGACCACGCCGACACCGACACCGACGCCGACACCGACGCCGACACCGACGCCCACGCCC
>JAEUKG010001084.1 GCA_016794325.1 Myxococcales bacterium
AAGACGATCTTCTTCTTGTCGATGTCGTACTTGGGGAAGAGGTCGTCCTGGACGAGCGCGTGGAGCTTGTCGGCCGCCGAGGCCTGCGCGGCGTTCCCGCCCTCGTTCCAGCCCTGCCCGTTCGGGGCGAGCACCGACACGCGGATGAGGTCGTATTGCGTCGCCACCGCCTTCATCATCGGGACGAAGTTCGTGTAGTTCGACGCGGTCGACCCGTGGAGGAGGACGAGGAGCCCGAGCGGCTTCCCCGCCCCCGCCGGCGCGTCGATCTGGTACTTGAGCCCGCCCTTCGAGGTCTGCGTGCTGAACCCCGTGGGCCCGCCGCTCCCCTTGGTGCTGTCGGCGCCGCCCGCGGGCGGCGTCGGCGTCGTGCTCCCGGACGACGACGCGCCGCTGCCCACGACCCCGCCGTTCGGCGCCGGCTCCTCCCCTCCGCCCTTGGGGCCGCCGCTGCTCGCGCCGGGCGGCGTGAAGGTCGGCCCGGGATCGTTCTCGCCCGTCCCCCCCTCGTCGCCGCAGCCCGCGCCGAAGAAGATGCATCCTGCAACCAACGACACGAGGACCGCGCGACGCGTTCGCATGCGCCATCGAGAAGCGAAGGTCGTGCCGCGCCAGCGGATCACGCTGCCAGCGGAACCTTGCAGTGGGCGACTCCGATCCAAGGGAATTTCCTGGGTGGCAGCGAGCGCTCGGCCCGAGCCGAGGCGGCGAGGGTGCGGGCCGGCGACCGCAGGCGGGCGGCTGACGCCCCATCCGATCGCTACCTCGCGCCGCCGATGAGGCGCGATCCCCCCTCCTCGAGGATGTCCACGAGGGCGCGGACGGCGGGCGAGACGAAGCGGGCGCTCGGGTAGACGACGTGGAGCGGCGCGGGCGGCGGCGCGAACTCCGCGAGGACGCGCTCGAGCTTCTTCGCGCGGACCATCGGCGCGGCGAGGACCTCGGGGAGCCGCGCCACGCCGAGGCCGGCGACGGCGGCCGAGCGCAGGAGGGCGAGATCGTTCGTGACGAGGCGACGGGCGACGCGCACCGACACCGGCTTGCCCTCGGACGCGAACACCCACGGCCCGGGGATCGAGGCGAAGACGAGGCAGTCGTGGGACGCCAGATCGGCCGGCACGCGAGGGCGGCCGCGACGGCGGAAGTACCGCGGGCTCCCGTAGGTGTGGAGCGTGCCGGCGCCGATCCGCCGCGCGACGAGGCTCGAGTCCGGGAGCGGGCCCGCGCGCACGGCGACGTCGAAGCCCTCCCGCACGAGGTCGACGATGCGCTCCGACAGCTCGAGCTCGACCTCCACCCTCGGATGCCGGGCGAGGAGCTCGATGACGGCCGGACCGATGAGCAGCGGTCCGATGTTCAGAGGAGCGGTGATGCGGACGACGCCGCTCGGCTCGCCGAGGTGATCCCCGACGCTCCGCTCGGCGTCGACGAGGGCGGCGACCGCCGCCGACGCCTTCGCGTAGTAGCCGCGCCCGACGTCCGTGAGCCCCAGGCGACGGGTCGTCCGCTGCAAGAGGCGCGCGCCGAGCCGCGCCTCGAGCTCGGCGAGCTTGCGGCTGACGGTGGACTTCGGGACGCCGAGGGCGCGCGCGGCGCCCCGGAGGGAGCCGGCTTCCACCACCCGGACGAAGAGGAGCGCGGCGTTGAAGTCGTGCATGCGGCGCCCAGCGTGCCCGTTCCCGCTGTCCAGTGCAAGGGACAGTCATTCCCGATTTCGGCGTATTGTCCCGACGACGTCGCCGGCGCATGCTGCTCTCCAGGTGATGACCATGATCCAAGCCAGCCTCTCCGCGTCCCCCTCCACCTCCACCGCGCCGGCGTCGGCCAACCTCGGCTCCATCTTGAAGGGCGCTGCGCTCGGCGGGCTCGCCAGCGCCGTCGGGAACTACGTCGTCTACGGCGCGTCGATCGCCGCGGGGGTCGACTTCTTGGGCCGCTACCAGGGCCCGGACTCGCCCGTCTCCGGCGTGCCGGTCCCGATGATCGGCGTCTCGTCCTTCGTGCCCGCCCTCGTGGGCGGCCTGCTCTACGCGGGCCTCGCCAAGCTGACGAGCCGATCGCGCGGAGTCTTCGCCGCGGTGGCCACCATCCTGACCGTGCTCTCGTTCGGCGGCCCCGCCAGCATCGCGGGCGCCTCGCCGGGGACGAAGATCGCGCTGTCGGTGATGCACGTCGTCGCGGCGGTCTTCATCGTCGGGGGCATCTTCCGCGGCGCGCGAGCCTCGCGCTCGTGAGGCCGCGGGGCGCGCGCGCCTGCACCTCGCTCGCGCCCTGCCCCACGCTCACGCGATGAGGCCGCCCACCATGTCCCGCGCGATCGGGTGGTAGCGATCCCGGTAGAGCGCGAAGAGCTCCCGCGCGAGGTCGCGCGTCTCGGCGCGCTTCACGAGGGCGCGGTAGAGCGGCTTCAGGTACTTCATGCGCCCGATGCTCCCGAGGACCTCGCGCGCGCGGGGCAGCACCGGCTCGTAGCCGGACTCGCAGGCGAGCACGAGCCACGACACGGCGATCTCGAGGTTCTTCGAGCCCGTCAGCGCGTAGCGCTCCTCGAGCTCGCGGCACACCGAAAGCGGCGACGGCTTCGGCATCGCCTCGAGGTAGAGCTGCCACTCGGCCGGAGTCCACGCCTTCGCCGCCTCGGGCGCGGGCGCGGCGCCCTTCGCGGCGAGCTCGCGCACGGCGTCGAGCCGACGGGAGCGCGGCTCGCGGTAGGTCGCGGGGAGCGCCGGGCCGTCGACCCACGCCTCGGCGTCGACCCGCCCGAGGAGGCCCGGGAGCGCGCGCTCCACCAGCGCGAGGAAGTCGTCGGTGGTCGCCGCGCCGAAGCGGTGGTCGCGGAGCCACGCGGCGAGGAGCGCGTCGAACGGCTCCTTGCCCGCCGCCGCCTCGAGCGCCCTCAGGAACAGGTATCCCTTCTCGTAGGGTACGGCGCTGAACGCCTCGTCCGGATCGACGCCCGCGAGGTGCGTGCGCAGCCGCGTGAGGTCGGGGTGGTCCTCGAGCTGCGCGAAGGCTTGCTTGAGGCGTTCGTAGCCCAAGGCCGCGTGGAGCGCCCCGATCTCCTCGCCCTCGAGCGCCTCCACGATGCGCCGCTCGGCGAAGACGGTGAAGCCCTCGTTGAGCCAGAAGTGCTCCGCGTTCGCGTTGGTGACGAGGTTGCCGGTCCACGAGTGGGCGAGCTCGTGGGCGAGGACGCTCACGAGGCTGCGATCGCCGGCGAGGAGCGAGGGCGTGAGGAACGTGAGCCGCGGGTTCTCCATGCCGCCGTAGGGGAACGACGGCGGCATCACGAGGAGATCGCACCGCTCCCAGTCGTAGGGCCCGAAGAGCGCCTCGGCGGTGCGGAGCTGATCCTCCACCACGCCGAGCTCCCACGCGGCGGCGTCGATCTGCGCCGGCTCCGCCCAGACGCGGCACCGCTCGGAGACGTCGCGCGAGACGAGATCGCCCACCGCGACCGCGAGCAGGTACGGCGGGATCGGCTGCGGCATCTCGAAGCGCTCGATCGCGCGCGCGCCCGGCCCGCTCCCTCGGACCTCGCGCCCGCGCCACGCGGCGGCCATGAGGCCGCGGAGCTCCGCGGGCACGTCGAGGGTCGCGGTGTACGTCTGCCGGATCGACGGCGTGTCTTGGCAGGGGATCATGCTCCGCGCGTGGATCGCCTGGCACTGCGAGAAGAGGTACGGATGCGCTCCGAGCGTCTGCTCCGGGGTGAGCCACTGCAGCGCCGAGGCCTCGGGCGAGGTGCGGTAGCGGACGCGGATCGACGCCGCACCCGCAGGCACGGCGATCTCGAGCCGGCGGCCGAGGATCGGCTCCACCGGGTGGAGGGTGTACGGCACCGGCGCGCCGCTCGCGTCCGTGACCTCGTCGATCGCGAGGCCGCGCGTGTCGAGGTCGAGCGAGCCGCCCGCCGCAGGCTCCGTGAACGTGAGCGTGATCGCGCACGTGAGCACGCGCGCGTCGAAGTCCACGCGCGCGGTCCAGTCGAAGGACCGCGTGCGCGGCTGCGCGTCGTCGGCGTAGGAGTGGGGATCCGGTCGTGCCACGATCGACCACGTTACACCGAAGCGGAGGGCCGGCGGCGTCCGCGATTCCACGCCGGCCTCCCGTCGGCTAGAAGGCGCTCCGGCATGGACGCGCGCCGACTCCAGCTCACCACCACCGT
>JAEUKG010001197.1 GCA_016794325.1 Myxococcales bacterium
TCGATGTCGGCCCATCGCATCCTGGGGCTGGAGCAGGTCCCAAGGGTTCGGCTGTTCGCCGATTAAAGCGGTACGCGAGCTGGGTTTAAAACGTCGTGAGACAGTTTGGTCCCTATCTGCCGTGGGCGCAGGATACTTGAGAGGAGCTGACCATAGTACGAGAGGACCTGGTTGGACGCACCTCTAGTGAGCCAGTTGTCACGCCAGTGGCATAGCTGGGTAGCTATGTGCGGAACGGATAACCGCTGAAAGCATCTAAGCGGGAAGCCGGCCTCAAGACAAGGTATCCCAGACGCAAGTCTCTAAAGAGCCCTTGTAGACCACAAGGTTGATAGGCCAGAGGTGGAAGTGAGGTAACTCACGGAGCTGACTGGTACTAATAGCTCGTGCGGCTTGGTCATATCTCTAAGGCAAATGTCGATTTTATCGCGCAGGATTCGGGTCACGAGTGCGGCGTCAAAAGCGCCCGCACCACCGAATCTGCGACGCTCAACAAAACGAGCTGGACAGAAACGAAATGTAGGTTAGACCCAAGACTTCCGGCGGTGACGTCGAGGAGGCCACACCCGATCCCATCCCGAACTCGGAAGTTAAGCTCCTCGGAGCCGATGGTCCTGCACCGGTGACGGTGTGGGAGAGTAGGACGCTGCCGGGATTATGACGCCCGAGCTACACACGTAGCTCGGGCGTCGCCCTTTTGTCTTTCGGCTCCGCGTTTGCTGCGTGGTGCCGCTCTGGACCACCGCGCGGACCGCGAATCCGCGACCCGCGCAGCGCGGGCCGCGAATCCGCGGCCCGCGGAGCCGCGGAGCCGCGAACCCGCGGCGAGCGGACCCGTGACGCGCGACTCCGCGGTCGAGCCGGGGCTTCGGGCGGCGGGCTCGAGCAACCCGCGGTCCGGCTGTTCCTTCCTCGATCTCGCGATCGTCTCTGCTCTGCGGGCGACCGGAGTCTCGCGCGTTTGGCTCAACGGAGCAGCGCGGCGATGGCGGAGTTGCCGCGGCGAGAGGCGAGCTCGTGAGCCAGGAGCCCCTCGCCGTTTCGCGCCGTCTTGGAGGCGCCGCGGGCGAGCAGCGCCCGAACGGCCGGCTCGGCCCCGAACATCGCCGCCTTGTGCAGCGGCGTGTTCTTTTGATCGTCGAGCGCGTCGACCGCCGCCCCTCGCGCGAGGAGGAGCTCGACGAGCTTGGCCTCCCGCTGGGGAATGAACGTCGTCTTGTGCGGCTGGCCGAGGCGTTCGTAGATGTGCATTTCGACGGGCCGGTTGGCGAAGACGGCCCAGTGAAGCGCCGTCTCGCCACCCCGCGTGCGAAGGTCGAGGCGGGCCTTCGCCGCCAGGAGCTGCGTGGCGGCGCCGAGGTGTCCCTCCGCGCAAGCGACGTGGAGGGGAGCGAAGGCGTCGTCCGCCACCGCGTCCACGTCCGCGCCCGCGCGCAGCAGGCGCGCGATCGCCTCGACCCTGTCGTATTTCGCCGCGGCGTGGAGGGGCGTCCGCTGGGACGAGCTCCGCACGTCGGGCGCCACCCCTCGCCTCAGCAGGATCTCCAGGACTTGCATCGCTCCGTCGCGCGCGGCGAGGTGGAGGGCGGTGTCCCCAGCCGCGGCGTGTGGGGCCGTCGACGCACCCGCGCGCAGAAGGACGAGGGCCGCTTCTTCGTGCCCGTAGTCGAGCGCGACGAGGAGGGGCGTCATCCCGTGCCGGGCCTGCGCCTCGCGGTCTGCGCCAGCGGCGAGGAGCGCTTCCACCTCACGCACGTCGCCCGCCTGCGCCGCGCGATGGAGCGCCGTCCACCCCGACGCGTCCCGCGCTTCCGCGGGCGGCGTCGCAGACGCGGTCGCCGCGCCCGCGTCCGTCGCCACAGACGCCGCGTCTGGCGCAGCCGATCCCGAGGGCGGAGCCGACGCGTCGGCGAAACGAGGTGACGCCCCTTCGGCAGGGCGCGCCGCCGTGCGCTCCGATCCGCCGCACGCCGCGGCTAGCCAGAGCCCGGCGGCGACGAGGGAGAAGCGGTGAAGATGGGCGCGCACCCTTCGAGGATAGACCGCCAAGTTTTTGACTCAAGCCTCACCCAGGGGAGCCGTTCGTTGTCCTCGTGTGGGTTGTTGGTCACACCCACCTTGGCCGGACGGTCCCGTAGCGGCTCCTGTGCACGCAGCCGCCGCACACGGGGAGACTCCGGCCCCCGCGTCGCGCTTCCTGACACTCCTTCCGAGAAACGTCGAAAAGCCGCCGAAGAGACGCGAAGCCCTCCTCGCACGGGAGGGCGAGCGTCCCGGGGACGACCTCGCGCCGACGCGCCCGAGGGCGGTCGCGTCCCCCGCATCTGGTCGAAACACGTCGCACGCCTCGTCGCCGCCGCTCTCGTGCGGGTGGGCGTCGAGCGCGCCCAAAAGGAGAGCCGCATGAGCCTCACGGTACAAACCAACGTCCAGTCCATGTTTGCCCAAACCCAGCTCGCGAACACGCAGGCTTCGCTCACGAAGACCTTCCAGCGGCTCTCGAGCGGCATGCGGATCAACGACGCGTCCGACGACGCGGCCGGCCTCGGCATCTCGAAGTCGATGAACGCCCAGGTCCGCTCGTACGGAATGGCGGAGCGGAACGCCAACGACGCGATCAGCATGCTGCAGACCGCGGACGGCGGCGCCGATCAGATCCACGAGCTCCTGACGCGCATGCGCGAGCTCGCGGTCCAAGCTTCGAACGGCTCGCTCACCACCAACGACGCGACGAACCTCGATGCGGAGTACCAGGCGTCGCTGTCGGAGATCGATCGCATCGCGACGTCGACCCAGTTCAACGGTGTCGGCCTCCTCGCGGGCGCCTCGACCTCCCGCAATTTCCAGGTCGGGATCGGCACCGCGTCCACCGACCGCATCGCGGTGAGCTTCGGCGGCGCGGGCGCGACCCAGCTCGCCGTCAACAGCACGTCCGTCACCACGTTCACCAACGCGCAGGCGGCGATCACCGCGCTCGACGCCGGAATCCAGACGCTCAGCAACGTCCGCGGCGGGTTCGGCGCCGCGATGAACCGCGTCGGCGTGGCCGTCACGAGCTTGCAGTCGATGCAGACGAACATGTCGGCGTCGTTGAGCCGGATCCGCGACACGGACGTCGCGAAAGAGGCCGCGAACCTCTCGCGCAACCAAGTCCTCTCGCAGTCCGGGGCGTCGATCCTCGCCCAGGCCAACCAGACGCCGCAGACGGCGCTCGCCCTCTTGCGTTGAGCTTTGGGAGGCCTCGGACGGCCGCGTCGGGCGCGATCCCGCCCGCGCCCGAGGCCTCGGGGCCGTCCGCCGGACAGCGCCCTCGCGCGCGGCCCGCGCTCACGCCCGGGCCTCGCGCGCGGCCTCCCCCCCGGGCGCGGCCCGCGCTCACGCCCGGGGCCTCGCGCGCACGATCCGATCCGAGGCCCAGAGCAACGCGGCGGCGCTCGCCGCCGCGACCGTCCCCACGACGATCAAGAGGGCGTCGTTGCCCATCCGTGGCGCCGGCGAGCCGATCTCCGGGTGAATCGGCACCACCGCGCCGTGGTGCCGCACGGGCTCGGCGCTCAGCGCGCCGCACGCGACCGCGATGCCGATGTTGGCCGTGGCGAGGGTGATCATCAAGGCCGCGGCGACGCCGGGCCGGAGCGAGTCGTGCATGTCTGTCCGCTGAAACGACCGGCGCGGCCCGGTTCTTGAGGACTCACACCGTTTGGCACGCTCCCCGGGCCGTCGTAGCCTGTCGCCATGCGCAGGCTCCTGCTGCTCCTCTCCTCCGCGGCCGTCTTCGCGGGGCTGCTCGTCACC
>JAEUKG010001202.1 GCA_016794325.1 Myxococcales bacterium
CGCCGAGATGGTGAGCGCCCTCGTGAAGCGACAGGCGGGGGTCGCCAGCGACCGCGCCGGATCGCGGAAGCCGTTCGTCGTCGCGGGCTACGCCCTCGCGTCGCTCGCGCGCCCGCTCATGGCGCTCGCGGTCGCGCCCTGGCAGGTCGTGCTCCTTCGCGCGCTCGACCGCACCGGCAAGGGCATCCGCACCGCCCCGCGCGACGCGCTCGTCGCCGGCGCGGTGCCGGAGGCCGATCGGGGCGCCGCCTTCGGCTTCCACCGCGCGATGGACAACGCGGGGGCGACGCTCGGTCCCATCGTCGCCTTCGCGCTCATGCGCGGGCTCGACCTCGGCATCCGGACCGTGTTCGCGCTCGCGCTCGTGCCGGCCCTCGCGTCGGTGGTCATCGTGTCGCTCGTGCGCGAGCAGCGCGCCGAGCCGAAGCCCTCGCCGACGCCCGCGCCCGCCTCCGCCGACGAGGTGTCCGCGCCGCTCGGCCCCGAGGCGCGCCGCTTCCTCGTGTGCGTCGCCTTCTTCACGCTCGGGGCGTCGGCCGACTCGTTCTTGCTCCTGCGCCTGCGCGACCTCGGCCTCGCCGAGGCCTGGCTGCCCGTCGCGTGGCTCTCGCTCAACGCGGTGAAGGCGCTCACCAACGTCCCCGGCGGGCGCCTCGCCGATCGGGTGGGCCGGAAGAAGACGCTGCTCGCGGCGTGGGCGCTCTACGTGATCACGTACGCCGCGTTCCCGCTCGCGCGCACGCCGGCGGTCGCGTGGGCGATCATGCTCGCCTACGGCGCGTATTACGGCCTGTCGGAGGGGGTGGAGAAGGCGCTCCTGTCGTCGCTCGTCCCGAAGCGCCAGCAGGGCCGCGCGTTCGGCACGCTGCACGCCGCGACGGCGATCGCGGTCTTGCCCGCGAACGCCGCGTTCGGCTTCCTCTACGCGAAGAGCGCGCCCCTCGCGTTCGGCGCGAGCGCGGCGCTCGCGTCGGTGGGCCTCGTGCTCCTCGCCGCGCTCGTCAGGCCGCCGCCCGCCGGCACAGCTTCGTGATCGCGTCCTCGAGCACGGCCTCCGGCGGCAGGCGCGAGCCCTTGAGCGCGAGGTCGGCCTGGGCGAGCACGACGAGCCACCGCTCGACCTCGCGCGCCGACAGGCCCCGCGCCTTCTGAGCGAGCTCGCGCGCGCGCATGGGCTGGAAGACGCCGGCGCGCTTCGCCGCCTCGTCGTCGCGGGCGCCGCTCTCGATCGCGAGCGTGTATTTGAGGAGCTGGCGCACGCTCCACGCGATGGCTCCGAGCAGAGGCAGGCCGCGGTCGCGCGGATCGTAGGCCTCGGCGAGCATGCGCAGCGCGGGGCCGAGCGCCCGCCGGCCGATGGCGTCGACGAGCGCCCACGTGTCGGCGAGCCTCACCCGCGCCACGCACTCGGCGACGGCGTCCTCGTCGATCGCCGCGCCGGCGCCGACGTAGAGCCCGAGCCGCTCGATCGCGTCGGCCACGTGGCCGAGCTCCGGCCCCGCGATCTCGGCGAGGAGCTCGGCGACGTCGCGGCTCATCGCGTGCCCCGACGCCTTGGCTCGCTCCGCGATCCACCCCGGCAGGGCGCGCCCGTCGAGCGCCTCGCACGAGACCAGGAAGTCCTTCTTCTTGGCGAGCGCGGCGAGGCGCCGCCGCCCGTCGAGCTTGGTCGCGACGATGACGAGCGTGGTCGTCGGGTTCGGGTTCTCCGCGTACGCGCACAGGACGTCGAGCGGGCTCTCCTTGGTCCGCGAGGCCACGTCGTCGCCTTCGTCGCCGCCGCCGCCCGAGTCCCACCGCTCGGCGTTGCGCACGAGGACGAAGCGCCGGGCGGCCATCATGGGCAAGGTCTGGCACGCGGCCACGACCTTCTCGGCGGGCGTCTCGCCCGCGCTCAGCTTGTCTTCGTTGAGCTCGGCGAGCCCCGACGAGAGGCTCGCCTCGCGCAGCGCGTGGACGACCTCGTCGCGGAGGAGCCGCTCGTCCCCGGCCACGACGTAGACCGGGAGGAGCTCGCCCTTCGCGGCGCGCGCGCGCGGACTCCGGAGTCACGCCCGATCGCGCTTCTTGCGCCGCGCCAGCACGAGGAGCCCGACGACCGCGGCCGAGCCGAGGCCGAGCGCGAGGTCGCCCGAGCTGCCGACGACGAGGCACCCGCAGCCGCTCTTCGGCTTCACCTGGATGTTCTCCTCGGGGGTCTTGTTGTACGCGTCCGGCGGGATGAAGGGCTGCGCGTTGCCGGTCGCGGTCACCTCGCCGTTGCCGGCGGGGGTGTCGCCCGGGGGCGGGTCGTCGTTCTTCGCGACCTTCGCGCCGGCGTCGTGGCCTTCGATCTTCTTGATGCTCGGGTCCTTCGCGTTGAACGCGATCGCGCGGCGGTCGACGACGGGGTTGTCGCCCTTCAGCGTGAGCGTCTGCGGGGTGCCGATGGTCTGGCCGTCGCTCGTGCGGAGCTCGACCTTGTACTCGCCGGCCTCGTAGCCGCGGGTGCGCGCGAGGCCGAAGTCGAACGTGGTGCCCGCGAAGATCTTCCCGCGGGCGTCCGAGAAGCCGACGTCGAGGCTCTCGATGCTCGGCGTCTGGTTCTGCATCGCGATCTTGGTGTTCTGCGGCTCGTTCTTGCCGTCGACGAGGGTGCGCTCGTACACCATCGTCTTCGTGAACAGGAAGCGCATCGTCTGGTGGGGCACGCTCGGCGCCTTGGGCAGGTTGATGCTCACGTAGATGTGCCACGCGCCGCTGACCTCCTGCGCTTCCTTCGACTTCAAGACGAAGGTGCCGGCGGCGAACGCCCGGGCGGGGACGAGGACGAGCAGGGCGACCGCCCAAGCGGCGACGAACAACCGGAGGAGGCGTTGGGTCATGCGGTGCGACATCGTGGCGCGAACGCTAGCACGGGCGGTCGCCTTACACGAAGCGACAAAACCGCGCCCGTTCCAGGGAAAACGAAGTTGTATCGTGCAGTTGTCACGCGCCATGGCGCGCCCGCCGAAGCGGAGGCGCCCCCGCCTGGCCCGCTTAGGACAGGCTTGGGGCGGCGCCTCGAGCCGCCCCCGATCGGCCGCGCCCACCCAAGAATTTCCCGCCTGGCGCTTTCGGAGGTGTGCGCGTTGACACGACGCGACAAGGGGCGTCAAAATAGGCAAAACCTGTCCCAGATTTCTTCCATGTCCGATCGAAACGCTGCGGCCGCAGCGGCCCCGGTCGCGCCGGACCCGCTCATCGGCCGGACGATCAACGACCGCTTCGCGATCACCTCGCTCCTCGCGCGAGGCGGCATGGGGAAGGTGTATCGCGCGGAGCAGGCGCCGCTCGGCAGGCCGTGCGCGCTGAAGATCCTGAACCCGAACTACGCGGGCGAGGCCGACCCGGAGTTCCACCGGCGCTTCTTCCTCGAGGCGAGCATCGCGTCGAAGCTCGCCCACCCGAACACGGTCACGATCTTCGACTACGGCCGGACGGACGACGACATCTACTACATGGCGATGGAGCTGCTCGAAGGGCAGACGCTCCACCGCGCCAGCCGCGAGTCGGGCTTCCTCGTCGAGGAGCGCGCCCTGCACGTCGCCAAGCAGGTGTGCCGGTCGCTGCGCGAGGCCCACCAGATCGGCGTCATCCACCGCGACCTCAAGCCGGCCAACATCTTCCTCGTCGAGCACGGCGACGAGAAGGACTACGTGAAGGTCCTCGACTTCGGGCTCGTGAAGAACCTGAACGAGAAGCCCGACGATCAGCTCACCCAGACCGGCCTGTTCATGGGCTCGCCGAAATACATGGCGCCCGAGCAGATCCAGGGCAACCCGGTCGACGCGCGGACCGACATCTACTCGCTCGGGATCATCCTCTACGAGATGCTCACCGGGAAGGTGCCGTTCGATCGCACCACCAGCGTCAGCATCTTGATGGCGCACGTGAACGAGCCCGCGCCCCCGATGCGCCAGATGAAGCCGGACCTCGTGGTGTCGCCGGCGGTGGAGCAGATCGTCCTCCGCGCGATCGCCAAGGACCCGCAGCACCGCTTCCACTCGATGGACGAGCTCATCGCCGCGATCAAGGTGGCGCAGGGCGCGTCGCTGGGGA
>JAEUKG010000051.1 GCA_016794325.1 Myxococcales bacterium
ATCGCGGCCGCGTGGCTGGAGGCAGCGGTCTTCGACCCAGCGCGCCCCGTGCGCGAGCTCGCGCGCCACGCCCTGTCCAGGCGCGGCGGCGACGCGCCCGACTTCGCGGCGCTCTACCGCGCGCGCGTCGAGCACGGCGGCGGCTGCGATCCGATCGTCGCGCTCGAGGGGCTCGCGGAGGTCGGCGACGCGTCCGACGTGCCGCTCTTCGAGCGGTTCCTCCACGATCCGGCCGCGCGGAGGCGGGCTGCCGCGATCGTCGGGATCGGGCGCAGCGACGGAGCCCGGCACCTCGACGCGCTGGAGGCCGCCCTGCGCGATCGCTCCGCCACCGTGCGCCGCGCCGCGACCCCGTTCGCGCGGCGCTACCTCGGTCGCGGGGTGGTCCAGCGCGCACGACGCCCTCCGCCCACGGCTCGCTGACGGCGACCAGCTCCGGTGGGCTCGGGCCCCCGAACCTTCTTGCAGGACCCGTTCGCGCGCGCTGCCACGGCGCTGGAGGTCGAAGGGCGGCATGTTCGTGCGGTGGCCGTCGGCGTCGGGCGGGGTAGCCTGCTCGGATGCGCTGGAAGACCATCTTCTTGGGGGGCATCGCAATACTCACGGCCTGTTCGAGCTCGGAGCCCGCGCCGCCATTGGTGACCGGCGACGCCGGCACCGACGGCGGCTCGGTGGCCGACGCTGGTGGAGGCGCCGACGCGGCTCCCAAGAGCGTCTGCGAAGAGCTCGGTCCTGCGACGACGGCGGCGGCGGCAGACGTCGTGAGCACCAAGCAGCCCGCGAGCGCGGTCCCCGCCGCGCAGGGTGGGACGATCGCCGACGGCAGCTACGTGCTCACGGCGATGGTCGGCTACACGAACGGCTCGATCCCCACCGTCCCCACGCGCCTGGTCCTCACCTTCAAGGGAGACAAGTTCCTCGCCGCGCGCAAGGAGTCGACCGATACCGAGAAGTCGACCGGCGGCACGTTCACCGCGGCGAGCAACGCGCTCGCGTTCAAGTACACGTGCAACGGCGCGAGCGGCGGCATCGTGTTGAACGGGCAGCCGCTCACGTACACCGCGACGGGGACCACGCTGACGACGTTCGAGCAGACCTACGCAGGGGACGGGACACCCGGCAGCGCCATCATCACCGCGATGACGTACACCAAGAAGTAGCCACCTCCTTTGGGGCCCATCGTCCGGCAGAACACCCGGTCATGTCGGCCCTCCCTTCCCCTTCCCCTCTTCCCTTCCCCCTTCCCCTTCCCCCTTCCCCCTTCCCCCTTCCCCTTCCCCTTACCCTCGAACGTGCTCCCGAACTCGAACCTGCACCACCGGATCGAGCAGGAGCAGGTTCGAGTTCGAGTTCGAGTTCGAGGTTTGGGTTGAAGGGAAAGGGAAAAGGAAAGGGAAAGGGAAAGGGGGCATGAGTCGACGACGCGGTCGTCGAGGTCGATGCCGGTAGGCGTCGTACGAGCCGCGCGCGGACGTGAACCGCACCGCCGTCGACAGCGACACGGGCCGCCCGCTCGCCGTCGCCCGCCCGGAAATGGGATATCCTCGCGGACGTGAACCGCACCGCCGTCGCCGACCTCGCGGAGGCTCTCGATCTGACTCCGCCCCTCGTCGACGAGCGGCTGCGCGCGATCGGGCTCGGACCCGCCGAGCGCGCGCGGCTGCGCGCGATGGCGCCAGCCGCCACGGCCGCCACGCCCCGGTTCCTCGAGTCGTTCTACGCGCGCCTCCAGGAGACCCCTGCCACGCGGGACTTCCTCCGCACCCCCGAGATCGTCGCGCACCTGAAGGAGCAGCACCGCCACTACATCGAAGAGCTCTTCACCGCCGAATACGACTGGGAGCACGCTCTTCGCTGCCTTCACATCGGCATGGTGCACCACCGAATCCACCTGACGCCCCAGTGGTTCGTCGCGAGCTACGGGCTCATCCTCGCCGAATACATCCCGCGGATGTTCACCGGAGAGGCGAGCCTGGAAGAGGCGCTCGAGCGGGTGGTCGCGCTCGTGGCGTCCGTCGTATTCGACGCGTCGCTGGTGCTCGACGGGTACGCGATGAGCTCGGCGAGCTCCATCCGCGAGTCGCTGGCGCAGCGGCCGCGTTCGACCGAGCCCAGCCGCGCGACCAGCGCGACGGGCGAGAGCTCCGCGCGACGCCCAGCGGCCACCCGGACCCACGTCGCGTCGGACGACGCCGAGGAGCGTCGCCTCTTCTTGGGGATCGACGATGACGTTCGAGAGGCGCTCTCCGCGTTGGCCCCCGCGGTGGAGCGCGCCATCCCTTCCGTGGTGGAGGAGTTCTACGACTTCTTCACGACCTGGCCCGAGACGCGCGACCTCGTGCCGCCCTCCGTCGTCGAGCGGCTCCGGCGACAGGTAGGCTCGTACTGGAGCGAGCTCGTGAGGAGCCCGTTCGACCGCTCCTACGCAGCCTCACGCACGCTGGTCGGCATCGTCCACGAGCGCGTCGGACTCTCCTCGCCGCTCTACCTCGTCGGCGTGGCGCGGCAGGTGACGAGCCTGCTCCGGCGCGCTGTGACCTCCCCCGCTGGCGCCGACGCGTTGGTGCGCTCCGTCTTCTTCGACACCTCCTTCGTGATCCAGGCGTACCTCGACGCGCGCGCCGCGGCGTTGCTCCGTACCGACGGCTTCGGCGGCGGCATCCTCGCGAGCCTCTTGGCCGGGGTCGCGGTCGTCGACGCGCGACTCCGCGTCGACTTCGTCAACCCCGCCCTCCTGGCGATGTTCGGCCTGGATGCGAGGCTCGTTCGCCACGTGCACATCGCGCAGCTTCTCCCGTTTCCGGAGGTCGTGCCGCTGCTTCGCAGAGCCTGGGACGACCCGCTCGCGAGCCGCGCCACCTCCGTCGTCTCGCGTGACGGTCGCACGTTCCGCATGAGCGCGGTGCGCCTCGAGGGGGCGGCTGCGCGCGTCGCGCTCGTCCTCGACGACGTCTCCGAGCTCCAGCACCTCGGCGACGACGTGCGTGATGACGAGCAGACGTACTCCGACGTGCTCGAGGCGGTCGAGACGTTTGCCTGGGAGCTCGACGACGCGAGCGCGACGCTCTCGATGGTGTCGCGATCCGTCGTGCGGGTGTCGGGCCACCGTGACGTCGCGCTCCTCGGGCGACGTCGCGCGCTCTTCGAGCTCCTGCCCGAGCCCGACCGCGCCGCGTTCGAGCGAGCGTGCGCGGGCCTGCGCACCGGCGGGAGGTTCGAGATCACGCATCGCCTGCGACGCCCCGACGGCGAGATCGTGTGGCTCCGCAGCCGCGTCGCGCGCCACGCGCTGGCTGGAGGCAAGACGGTGCTCCGCGGCACGTCGGTCGACGTCACGGCGCAGCACCTCGCCGAGCAGCTCCGCCTCGATGCCGTCGGGAAGCTGGCCGGGGGGATCGCGCACGAATACAACAATCAACTCACCGTCGTACTCTCGAGCCTCGCGCTGATGGAGGAAGGGGGGGGAACGGTCGACACGTCCCTGCTCGCGTACGCAGCCGGCGCGGCGGAGCACTGCGCCGCGCTCACGCGACGACTGCTCGCGTTCGCCCAGCGCCAGATCCTGCAGCCGCGCCGCCTGGTGGTCAGCGAGTGGCTCGGCCGGACGAGGCCGACGCTCGCGACCTACCTCGGGCAAAGGGTCGAGCTCGATCTCCGGCTCGATGCCGACGTGTGGCCCGTCAATGTCGACGCGCGGGAGCTCGAGGCGGCCCTCGGGAGCGTGCTCACCAACGCGAGCGAGTCGATGCCGTCGGGGGGACGGGTGACCGTGAAGGCTCGCAACCTGCGCGCGGAAGAGGCCGTCGACGGGGCCGAGCCGCTCGGCGGAGACTTCGTCGAGATCGCGGTGGAGGACGGCGGGGTCGGCATGGAAGAGGGGGTCCGAAAGCGGGCCTTCGATCCGTTCTTCACCACGAAGGCGACGGGGACCGGCCTCGGCCTCTCCCTCGTCCACGGGTTCGTCGCGCAGAGCGGCGGCCGCGTCGTCCTCGCGTCCGAGCGAGGCAAGGGCACGGTGGTACGGCTGTTGTTCCCGCGGGCGCCCGTCGACGCGACGAGCCCGGGCGAGAGGCGGGAGGGCGCGCGGGTCGTCCTCGTCGTCGACGACGAGCCCGCCGTCCTCCGCATGATGACCCGGCTCATCGCGCGGCTCGGCTGCAGCACGATGGGCGCGCACTCGGTGGACGATGCGCTCGGCGCGCTCGAGGCCGTCCGCCCGGACGTACTCGTCACGGACGTCGTGCTGGCCCACGGCGAGAACGGCGCCCGGCTCGCCGAGCAGGCGCGCGCCCGGATCCCGGACCTCCCGATCGTCTTCGTGAGCGGCTATCCGCGCGAGAACCTCGACCTCGCCGCCCTCGGCGAGCGTGAGTGGTTCGTCCCGAAGCCCTTCCCGAAGGGCGCGCTGGAGGAGGCCGTCAAAGCAGCGCTCCTCCAGGGCGCGCGCGCCGCGAGCTGATCGGGCGCGGCCAGCGATCGTGCGTGGTCGCTCGACCACCGTATTGACTCGTGACCTTGGTGGTCGCTGCTCGAGCTCGACCCACCGCTGCTCGCGTGGGAGGCGCTCGGGCCGTCCGCGCCGCCGCGCGCCGACGGCGCGCCATCGCCGCCCGAGCCGGGGTGTCGGAGCACGCCGCGATGCCGATCGCGAGCGCGGCGAGGGCTGCGGACGTGGCGAGCATCAGGGGGCGGACCGAGGAGCAGGTTCGAGTTCGAGCTCGAGTTCGAGGTTTGGGTTGAAGGGAAAGGGGAAGGGGAAGGGGAAGGGAGAGGGGGCATGGGGATGGGGGCGTGGGGAGAGGGGGCATGGGGATGGGGGCGTGGGGACCGACGCATCGCGGGTAGGATGTCCCCATGCGCCGCGTTCACGCTCTCGTGGTCGGTCTCCTCGCTCTGACCGGGTGCGCCAAGATGAAGGCCGATCGGTTCTGCGACGTGGCCGTCGAGAACGGGCCCTACGCCGACGCGAACGGGCGACAGCGATGCGTCCAGGAGTACCTCGACGCCGCGCCGGCGGTCCGCGACTGCTTCGACGGGTGCCGTTCCGACACCAACCGCTTCTCGTTCGGGAGCTGCATGGTCAAGTGCCGAGGTGGGGAGACGCCGGCGCACGCCTGGCCGCCCGCCTCGCCGCGCGACGCCGCCGTCGACGCGCGCTGAGCGCGCTCCGCGCGCCCTCGTGGTGCCGACACCGCCCTACGGAGAAACGGCCCGCCTTCCCGTGCGACGATGGGGTGATGAGCGACCCGCGCGACCATGGCCTCGTCCCGCACGTCACGACCGCGCGGCTGCTGCTGCGTGAGCCGAGGAAGACCGACTTCGAGACGTACCACCAGGCGATGAGCGACCCCGAGATGACGCGCCACCTGCCGTCGATGCCCTCCGACCGCCGCAACTCCTGGCGCGTGTTCACCTCGCTGCTCGGCCAGTGGGCGATGATGGACGCGGGGTGGTGGCTCGTCGAGCTCCACGAGACGCGCCAGATCGTGGGGATCGTGGGCGCGTTCTTCCGGGAGGGCGCGATCGGGCGCGAGCGCGAGGTCGACATCGAGCTCGGCTGGAGCGTCTTCACCGCGCACCAGCGCAGGGGCTACGCGACCGAGGCGGCGCGCGCGGCGCTGACGTGGGCGTTCGCGAACCACCCGAGCGCGCGAGCCGTCGCGTACGTCGACGCCTCCAACGTGGCCTCGGCCCGAGTCGCCGAGGGCATCGGCATGAAGCGCGAGGGCGAAGTCGACTTCTACGGAGAGCGCGTCCCGCGCTTCGCCGTCGATCGCCCCGGGTGACCTCCGAGGGCGGCCCGTGGGAGCGCCCGACGGCGGGGCGCGCGCACGATCCCCGTCTCGCCGACGCGACGTGCGGGTACGATCCCCGGATGCGCGAGCTCCCCCCCGTCAGCGTGCCCGGGCAGCCCTATCCGCACCCGTATCGCGAGCGCGGCGCGATGCAGGCCCCCGAGGAGCGCTTCGAGATCGACGGCGCGACCACCCGCGTCTTCTCGTGGACGTACGGCGGCGGCTGGAACCGCCGCGACGCCAGCGTGCGGTCGAAGAAGCACCGCACGGCCGCGGAGGCGCGGGCCGCGCTCGACGCGATGGTCGCGAAGCGCGTCGCGGAGGGCTGGGCTCCCCTGCCCGCGTGGCCCGAGACCCCGCAGCCGTGGCTCCGGGTCGGGCCCCCGCCTCCGGCGCAGCCCAGGGCGCTGCGGGCGGCGCCGCGCGCCCCGGCGGCGCTCCGCATGTCCACCGTGGGCATCGTCGGCAAGAAGGCGCCGGTGAAGGCCCGCGACGTCGCCGCGCTGGAGGACGCGCTCGGGACCGAGGCGCCTCCGAGCTGGGTCGAGCTGCTCCGGAGCCTGGGACCGGGTGTATTCTGCAAGCGTCTCGCGGTGCGCTCCCCCGAGGACGCGCTCCGCGCGACCAAGCGCCGACGCAAGGCGTGGACCGACGAGGCCCTCCTCACCACCTTCAAGGACTTCGACGAGGTCGTCGGCGCCGGGGCGTCGGAGCTCGTCACCGTCGCCGGCTCGATCGACGGCGACGACGTCGTGTTCGTGGCCGGCCGGCCCGGCGCGCTCTTCATCCTCCCGCGCTCGTACGACACCGTCGTCGCCGCGAAGAGCCTGCCCGTCGTGCTCGCCTACTTCTTCCGCGTCGCGCGCGACGTCGACTGCGTGGGTCGGCCGACCTACGCGCCGGGCGCGAAGCTCGAGCGGCCCGGTCGGGCGCCGCGCGGCTCCGCGATCGCGAGCCGCACGTGCACGAACGCGAACGAAAGTCGAGGCGGAGAGCCGAGGTGCAGCCCGAGCTCGCTCGACCGAATTCCGAATCGGGATAGTCCGGAACGACCGCCGCCGCGCACCTCCCCGGCCGCCTCGGTCCGATCGCGCGAACGAGCCTCGTCGCTCGCGGCGTGCTCTCATGGGCCCATGAAGCACACCGGAACGTGCCCAAAGTGCCGCGCGACGACCCTCCTCCACATCGAGCGGGTCGCCGCCAACACCGACACCGGGTTCTTGCAGCTGCAGCCGACGTTCCGACTGGCGGTGACCGGCAAGGGGACCGAGGGCAGAGCCGGCGAGCTCGAGGCGTACGCCTGCCCGCGGTGCCGCCTCGTCGAGCTCTACCTCGCCGAGCCGCTCGAGGCCGACGGTGCGTACGTCCGCGAGGTCTCCGTCCCTGCCCAGGGACCGCACCGGACCTGATCCAGCGTGGATCGGACGTCGCCCCTTCGGGTGACAGGCCTCCTCGTCACAGGCCCGGCGAGCCCGCGTTGTCCTCGGCATGATGACCACGAAAAACAAGGCGTTCGGGGCGATGGTGGTGGCGATGGGCGTTCTCGCGGCGGGCTGCGCCGTCGACCCGGCGGCGGCCGGGGACGGTGGCGACGAGGCGGTGGGCCAGACGAGCGACGCCCTCGCGTCGTTCGGCGCGAGCATCCAGAGCCGCGCGAGCAACAAGTGCCTCGACATCCCCAGCGGCTCGCTCGCGCAAGGCGCAGCGGTGAACCAGCGGACGTGCGACGGCAACGCCTCGCAGCGGTTCGTGGTCGAGGGCGTGTCCGGCCTCCCCGGCTTCGTGCGCATCCGCAACACGCGCTCGAACCTCTGCGTCACCCCCACCGGCTACGCCGGCTGGTCGACGCCGAGGATGAACCTCGTGCAGGCGCCCTGCTCGAGCAGCTACGCCAACTGGACGCGCGAGGGCGCGGCGGCCATCAACGGCGGCACGCGCAGCGGCTTCCGCTGGGCGTACGACTCCGCCTTCTGCATCGACGTCCCGAGCGGCCTCGCCACCGACGGCCTGCAGCTCCAAGCCTATCCCTGCAATGCCGGTACGAACCAGAGCTTCGAGGAGCGACCGCTCGACGCGACGGCCCCCGTCGTCACCGTCTCGGTCTACTACCACGACGCCGCGGGCAACCTCGCCTCCGAGTACGTGACGACCGCGCCCGGCGCGCACGCGCAGAACGTCACGGTCGTCGTGCCCAAGGGGTCGGACCTCAGCATCTTCCGCTCGGCGTCGGACGCAGTCGGCCTGCGCGAGCTCACCGCCAGCTGCGGCAAGACGGACACGTTCTACGCCGACGGCACCTCGACCAGCTCGACACCGGCGCAGGCGCCCGGGATCCTCTCCAACGCGCCGACCTACACCCTCCAGTCGATGACCCGCCCGCCGCTCGGCAGCTCGGTGCGCCTCGAGGTCATCGAGCTCTGCGCCTTCGCGGTCGACACCTCGCAGGGCCGCGCCACGAGCCCCAAGCTCACCATCCAGCGCATGTGAGGCGCCTGCCGGTCGCAGGCTCGCGCCCCCCCGCGCAGGCCTCGACGCGCGAGGCGTGCGTCGCTACGTTCGAGCGCGCGATGGGTGACTCTCCGGAGATCGTGATCCGCAAGCTCGCCGCGGGGGACATACCGGCGACGGCGCGGGTGCTCGCCGACGCGTTCGCGGACAACCCGGCCTACGCGTGGATGCACCCGCGGGCGTCGACGCGGGAGCGCGACCTCCGGGCGTTCTTCGAGCGAAACCTGCGCTGGCACCTGCCGCTCGATCTCACGTGGGTCGCGACGCGCGACGGGGAGATCGTCGGGACGAGCACGCTCGAGCCGCCCGGCGGTGTGCCGAGCAGCACACGCGCGGCCGTCACCCACTGGCTGGTCCCGACGGTGAGGCACCAGGGCGTCCGCACCTTCCTGCGGACCGCCGCCGCCGGCCGCGAGTTCGGCGAGCGCTACCGCGCGCTCGTCGGCGGCGCGCGCTACTACCACGTGCACGCGGTCGCCGTGGCGCCGAGCTGCCAGGGCCGCGGCGTGGGCAGCAAGCTCGTCGCGGCCACCCTCGACGCGTGCGAGCGCCTCCTCGCGCGCGACCCCGCGCCGGTCGTCCTCAGCACGCAGCGCGAGCGGAACCTCCCGCTCTACCAGCGCGCGGGGTTCGCCCTCCGCGAGGACCACCGCATGGGCGTGCGCCGCAGGAGCCCCGGCTACCGCTCCTGGTTCATGGTCCGCGAGGCCCGCCCCCGGTAGTCCCCGCACCAGCCTCCGAGTCGACGCACGACTATCCCTACGCGGATTTCGCGGCGCGGGCGAGGCGC
Organism: Myxococcales bacterium; assembly: GCA_016794325.1. Taxonomy (GTDB): domain Bacteria; phylum Myxococcota_A; class Polyangia; order Polyangiales; family Polyangiaceae; genus SXNL01. The sequence continues at coordinate 9,094 of JAEUKG010000051.1, forward strand.
TGGGAGAGCGTCGCGAGGTGGTGATGGAGGGCGGGCGGTCCGTCGAGGACGTCGAAGCCCACGCCGAGCCAGAGGACGCGCGCGACGAGGACGTCGAGCGTCGGCGCGCCGACCTCCATGGTGCAGCGCCCCCCAGGTGCGCGCCGGAAGAGGGCGTCGAACGCGCC
>JAEUKG010000087.1 GCA_016794325.1 Myxococcales bacterium
GTCACCAGAAGAGCAATGGTCGCCCCGGCTGGAGCACCCTCGGTCACGCCCTCCAAAAGCTCATGATGTTGGCGGAAGGCTGGGAGGCGCGAGAATCCGCCGAGAGATGCGATCAATCCTGAGGCCCGTGCCCGTGCCCGAGGCGCGCGACAGGGTGCGCGAAGCGCGCGGTGGGGAGTGGATCACCTGGTAAGCTCGTGCAGTGACCGCGAGAGCCTCCGTTCGGACCCGATCGGGCACGGGCACGGGCACGGGCACGGGCACGGGTTCGGGTTCGGGTTCGGGTTCGGGCGGGGGCACGGGTTCGCGTGGGGGCAGGACCCGGCCGCGCCCCGGCCCGGGCGTCCCCCTCGCCGAGGCGCTCGTGGCCAAGGCCGAGGCGATGGTGCGCGAGGAGGGGCACGACGCGGTGTCGCTGCGGCCGCTCGCGGCCTCGCTCGGGGTCTCGCACGTGGCGGCGCTCCACCACTTCGCGACGCGCGACGCCCTCCTCGCCGCGGTCGCGGTGCGCGGCTTCGACGAGCTCATCACGGTGGTGGGCGCCGTCGCCCGCGGCGACCGACCGTCCCACGGCTTCCGGCGCCTCGGTGAGGCCTACGTGGCGTGGGCCTCCGCCAACGCGAACCTCTACAAGCTCATGTTCGCGTCACGCCTGCGCGCGGCGGGCGCCCACCCCGACGTCGAGGCGCGCGCGAACGCGCTGTTCGAGCTCGTCGTCGGGGTGGTTGCACGGGGCCAGGCCGCGGGCGACATGCGCGCCGGGCCTCCCGAGGAGGACGCGTTCTTCGCGTGGGCGACCGCCCACGGCGCGGCGCTCCTGCTCGTCGACGAGCAGGCCCGCCTCGCGAGCCTCGCGCGGCGTCCGGCGCGCGACCTCGTCGCCGCGGCGCTCGACGGCGTCGGGCGCGGGACCCGCCGCGAGAGGGGCTCGAAGCGGCGCGGCTGAGCGCGTCACGCCCGCTTGCGCGCGGCCCTCGCCTCGGCGGCGTCGAAGCGATCGCGGGCGCGCTGCAGCGCCGCGCGGTTCTTGTCCGCCCACTCGGCGAGCCCTTGGATCGGCTCCTCGAGGGTGCGACCGAGATCGGTGAGCGCGTACTCGACCTGCGGCGGGACGGTGGGGTGGACGGTGCGGCTGACGAGGCCGTCGCGCTCGAGCCCGCGCAGCGTGAGCGTGAGCATGCGCTGCGAGATCCCGTCGACCGAGCGCCGCAGCTCGTTGAAGCGCATGGGATGGTGCGAGAGGACGCTCACCACGAGCACGCTCCACTTGTCGCCGACGAGGTTCAGGACCTCGCGCACCGCCATGCAACCTTCGTGTGTGTAGGGAACATCGGGGTGCTTCGGTGACATCGGTGTGCCTTCTTGCGCGGGAGGGCGGCGGTGACGAAGATAGCCCTGGTCACAAACAGTAACCACCGACGCGCCCCCTGAGAAGAGCCGGCGCGCGGAGGACGTTTCGCCCAAGGCTGGGCTTCCGGAGCACTCCGGCGGCCACGGCCTCGTGTTGCCTCGATCCCAGGAGACGACCATGAACGTTGCGGAGACGGCGCCGGCCCTGGCGCGCGTGGAGAAGAAGTGGGTGGTGTGGTTGGGCCGAGCGCTGTCGGCGTTGCCCGCGGCGATGCTCACCATGAGCGGCGTCGTCAAGCTCTCGCACCTGCCCGACTTCGTGAAGCGATGGACGGAGACGATGGGCTTCCCGGAGGGGGCGCTCACCGGCGTCGGGCTGATCGAGCTCGCGTGCGTGGCGGTCTACCTCGTGCCCCGGACCGCGACCCTCGGCGCGATCCTCGTCGCCGCGTACCTCGGCGGCGCGGTGGCGACGCACGTGCGGCTCGGCGACTACGGGGGCGTGGCCACGCCCGTGCTCCTCGGTGTGCTCGCGTGGGCGGGCCTATGGCTCCGCGACCGCCGCCTGCGCGAGCTCTTGCCGCTTCGCGGCCGGAGCGCCTGACTCCGCGGGCGAGCCTGGGATCAGTCCACGTGCTCGACGCCGTCGGGGAGCGCGAGCCAGGGGTGCTTGCGGGCCTCGTAGAACGAGATGATCGGCGCCGGGAACGCGGCGTCCGCGAACGCCCCCACCGGCACCGCGATCATCCCGGGCATGCGATCGACGGTGAAGTACACCGTGGCGCCGCACGTCGGGCAGAAGTGGAAGGTCACG
>JAEUKG010000178.1 GCA_016794325.1 Myxococcales bacterium
TCGAGGTCGCGCGCGAGGTCGGGCTCCTCGCGGGAGAGCCGCCGCGCCTCGCGATCGCGAGCTGCGGCAACGCGGCGCTCGCGGCCGCGGTGGTGGCGCGCGCCGGGGGGCTGCCGCTCGAGGTGTTCATCCCGCCCGACGCGAACGCACGCGTGGTCGAGCGGCTCCGCGCGCTCGGCGCCGCGATCACCGTGTGCCCGCGCACGCCCGCGAGCCCGCCGGGTGACCCGTGCGTCCACGCGTTCCGCGACGCCATCGCCCGCGGATCGCTCCCGTTCTGCTGCCAGGGCAGCGACAACGGCCTCACGATCGACGGCGGCGAGACGCTCGGCTACGAGCTCGCCGAGGCGGCACCCGCGCTCGACGCGATCTTCGTCCAGGTCGGCGGCGGCGCCCTCGCGAGCTCGATCGCGCAGGGCCTGCGCGTCGCGCGCGGAGCGCTCCCCCGCGTGTACGCCGTCCAGACGCACGGCGCCGCGCCGCTCGCGCGCGCGCACGAGCGCGTCGCGACGCGCGCGGCCGCCTCGGGATCGATCGAGGAGGCGCTCGCCTACGCGGCCCGACACCGCGCCGACTTCATGTGGCCGTGGGAGGAGACGCCGCGCAGCGTCGCCCACGGGATCCTCGACGACGAGACGTACGACTGGCTCGCGATCGTCCGCGCCATGCTCGAGAGCGGCGGCGGGCCCGTCGTGGTCGACGAGGCGACGCTCGCGCGCGCGAACGAGCTCGCGCGCGCGGCCACCGGCATCGCCGTCGATCCCACCGGGTCGTCGGGGCTCGCGGGGCTCCTGCACGTCGCGGCGACGAGCCGGATCGAAGGTCGCGTCGCCGTCGTCTTCTCGGGCCGCGATCGCGACTCTGACGCGTGAGAACACCGCGCTCCTCGCGGTCTGCGAGGCGTGGCGTCGCGCCGGCGGCTATTGGGCCGGCGTGTAGTAGATGCCCATCTGCACGAAGATCGGATCCTGCGCGCCGATGGGGACGACGCTCGTCTGGAAGAAGGTGGTCGGGTTGGGGTTGTTCTTGTCGCCTTGCTCGACCTCCGACCACCACCAGCGCACGCCCGACGTGTCGTCGCGCGTGTACGGCCCCGGCCCCGGGCCGAAGGTCCCCCCGCCCGCGTTGAAGGCGAGCGCGACCTTGGGCATCGGCTGCGATTTGTCGCGGGACTTCGCGTCCGCTGCCCAACGAAACTCGATCCGCATCTTGGCGTGGCACGTCTTCTTCGCGTCGGGCGTGTTCAGCACGACCTGACTCGAGCCGCCGCCTTGGAGCGTGCCCGTGGTCTCGGCGAAGGAGCTGCGGCAGCTCACGTCCTCGTCGCTGGGCGACGAGCAGGCGGGCGCGACGGCCGCGGTCGCCGCGCCCAGGACGATGGCGAGGAGGGTGAATCGACGCGTGCGCATGACCGTGCCTGAAGCAGCTCGCGTGCCATCGCCGAATCCAGGGAATCTGCGCTCGCGAGCGTCGCCGGGCACGTCGTCCTTGCACGACCGCGCGCGGCCTGCGGGGCCGCTGGGTCGCTGCGCTCGAGGCGCCGCTTGTGTACCCTTGGCCTCCGGGAGGCCAGGGGCCAAGATGAAGCTCGAGCTCGTCGAACACGTCGCGGTCGAGGCCGTCTCCGGCCTCACCATCGCTGGGGATCGAGTCGTCGCCGCGCGCGGGGGAGCCCGCACGATCGTCCTCGACGCCAAGTCCGGGAAGACCGTCGTGGAGCTCCCCGAGGGGGCGGGCGTCCTCGCCGTCGACTCCGCGGGCGAGCTCGCGGTCGTCGGCGAAGAGGGCAAGACCGTCGGTGGCCGCTACGAGTGGGCCACGTCCCTCTGGAACATCGGGAAGGGGAAGAAGATCGCGACCCTCGCGAAGAACCACCCCGACGACAACATCGCTCCGGAGGTCTTCGGCCCCACGCGCCTCCTCGCGATGCGAAAGCGCAAGAGCCACTGCTCGTTCTGCCTCTACGATCGCGCCGGCGAGAAGGTCGCCGAGCACGAGCTCGGCGACGTCCTCCTCCCGTTCCGCTCGGTGATGTCGGGCGACGAGCGGCTCGGAGCGCACGCGTATTTCACCGGCGCGGCGCACCTGGTCGACCTGACGACGGGAAAGTCGCAGAAGCTCGCGGGCGGCGCGCTCCGCATCGGTCGCCAGCACGACAAGGGGATCTCGAGCCTGGCGTTCGACTCGACCGGGGAGCACCTCATGTACCACTCGAGCGGCTCCGCCACGGCGCACGTCTGGAGCGTGCGTACGCGAAAGGCGGTGCCGGGGAAGTGGACCGAGGCCTCCTCGACCGACGCGTTTTTCCTCGGCAAGGGAGCCCTCGTCCTCGTGCAAGGGAGGTCGCAGGACGCGACCATCACCGTGCACGCGCTCGACGGGAAGACCGCGGCGCGCTCGATCGCCGTCGGCGAGCGCGCGATGTGCTTCGCGAGCCTGGGCGACGAGCACCACGTCGCCTGCGCGGGGGCGACCGGGTTCGATCCCTCCGCCGCGAAGAGCGTCGCCGTCTGGAACGCCGCGACCGGCCGTTGCGCCGCGAAGGGGGTCGTGCCGCCCCCGATGAAGGCGGTCAGCGTCCTCGCGGCCGCGCGCGGGCGCGTCGCGCTCGGTGACCGCAAGGCGGGGGTCGCGCTCTACGCGTTCGGTTGACGCGTCACGCGCAGGCGCGAGGTCCACGCGCGGCGCGCGCCGCCGCGTTTGCGTCACCTCGCACCCCTTGCCGCGGGCGGCTACGGGAGAGGCGGAAAAGCGACGGGGATCTCGTGATGCCGCGGGGAACGGCCCTTGCTTGCGCCCAACCATGCGAAATCGTTGCGTTCACGCGTTGGGGTCGATGGTCGTCGCGGCGCTCGTCAGCGCCGCGTGTGCGGGCACGGATGGTCAGCCGGGGCCGTCGGGAGCGAACGGGCAACCCGGCGCGAAGGGCGAGCCGGGCTCGAAGGGCGAGCCGGGGCCCCAGGGTGACGCCGGGTCGGGCTATCCCGGTCCGGTGCCCGCTGGCTACGCCGCCGCCGACGGCATCAAGGGGGGCACGGCGTATTCGGAGTGGTTCGCGACGGCTGCCGGCGGGAAGGGTAGCCTCGCGCTCGCGGGGGTCACGGTCGGCGCCGACTACGTGCGGTGCAAGTCGTGCCACGCGTGGGACGGCCTCGGCAACGCCGGTTCGTACGCCGCGCGGACGGGCATCTCGACGGGTACGTCGAGCCGCCCCGACGTCGCGTCGGTGAACCTGCGCGCCACGATCGCCACGAGCACCTACCAGGAGCTCTACGATCTCGTCGCGCAGCCGTACGGGAGGCCGATGAACGCGGGGTTCGACAGCCGGCATCCGGACTACTCGAAGGCCCTCGAGCCGGCGCAGGTGTGGAACCTCGTCCGGTTCATGAAAGAGGAGTGGGTAGCGCCCAACGAGCTCTACGAGCTCCAGGTCGCCGGCCCGCCGATGCACTACGAGGACGTCGCTGGGGCCCGGACGTTGCTCAGCCCGGCGCTCACCTACTCGAACATCGGAACCACCGGCTCGGCCGCTGCCGGCAAGGCCATCTACGCGGCCAAGTGCGCGGGCTGCCACGGCCCGACGGGGACGACGGTCACGCTCGAGGGCATGACCCTCGGGCAGTTCGTCCGCGCGAAGCCCAACGAGGCGTGGTTCAAGATCAAGTTCGGCCAGGGGACCGTGATGACGCCGGGGCTCGTGAAGACGACGGACGACCTGCGCGACCTCTACAAGGCGCTCGCGAGCACGGCGGACTTCCCCGACTGAGCGGTCGCGCGCCGCGCCGCCGACCCCGGAGCCGCGCGGTGCGCGCACGGTGCGCGCACCCGCTCGAACCGTAGCCCGCGCCTGAGATCGCGCAGATGGCGCGGGCACGTCATTTGTAAGGAAGGGGGGGCCACCCGACCGCGCTGCACCGGTGGTCTCTCGACCGACCACCGGCGTACACAGTTTGCTTACGCGCACCTCGAGACCGCGGGAGGAGCTGCGTCGAGCCTCTACAATGAGCTCGACGCGTGATGAGCAAGACCGAGGAGAACGCCGAGTTGCCGTGGGAGCGAGGAGACACCGGCGGCGCGGCTGCGGAGCTGCGCCTCGTGATCGTCTGGTCGCTCGACGACCCCGCGCGGGTCGGCGAGTCGGCGGCGGTTCGTGCGCCGTGCGAGCTCGGGCGCGGCCCGGCGGAGGGAGCCGCGGAGCGCGTGGTCTTCGAGCAGCAGCGCCCCGGCTCGTGCACGCGTCGGCCGCCGCTCGACTCCCCGCGCATCTCGAGGCGGCAGCTCGTCATCGAGCCCGCGGGGGCGGACTCCCTCCGCGTGCGGTGCGTGGGGCAGCCGGGCCTCCTCGTCAACGGCGAGGAGCGGAGCGAGGCCGTGGTCGGCCCCGGCGACACGCTCCGCATCCGCAACGCACTATCCCTATGGATTGAGCGACGACCGGCGGCTCTCCGCGCCCGCCCGAGCCTCGCGCGCTGGCGCTCGTTCCCCTTCGGGCACGCGGACGCTCACGGGATCGTGGGCGAGAGCGAGCGCGCCTGGCTCCTCCGCGAGCAGCTCGCTTCCGCGTGCGAGGCGCGGCGGCACGTGCTCCTGCTCGGCGAGAGCGGCGTCGGCAAGGAGCTCGCCGCGCGGGCCCTGCACGAGGAGCTCGGCGGGGGCCCGCTCGTCTCCCGCAACGCGGCGACGTTCCCGAGCGGCCTCGTCGACGCGGAGCTGTTCGGCACCGCCAGGGGGTATCCGAACGCGGGCTCTCCGGAGCGCGTCGGGCTCGTCGCCGAGGCCGACGGGGGGACGCTCTTCTTGGACGAGATCGGCGAGCTCCCCGAGGAGCTCCAGGCGCGCCTGCTCCGCGTCATGGACAGCGGCGAGCACCAGCGCCTCGGCGAGAGCGGCGTTCGGAGCGCCGACATCCGGCTCATCGGGGCGACGAACCGAGAGCTGTCGCGCATCAAGCACGACGTGCTCGCCCGCTTCACCGTGCGCGTGACGATCCCCCCTCTCGACGAGCGGCGCGCCGACATCCCCCTCATCGCTCGCGCGCTCCTCGAGGCGATGGCCGGGCGCAACCCGCCGATGCGCGCGAGGTTCTGGCAGGGAGACGCGCCGCGGCTCGACCCCGCGCTCGTGGAGGCGCTGGTGAAGCGGAAGTACACGCACCACGCGCGAGAGCTCGAATACTTCCTGTTCCTCGCCGCGAGCACGAGCTACGGAAACTTCATCGCTCTCGGACCCGAGGTTCAGTCGGAGCTCGAGTCGCTCTCCGACGCGGGGTCGGCGCGCGGGGGCGAGGCGCTGCGCGTCGAGGCGCCCGACCGCGCTGCGATCGAAGACGCGCTCGCCGCGTGCAACGGCAGCACGAGCAAGGCGGCCGCGCGCCTCGGGCTGCCGAGCCGGTTCGTCCTCTATCGGCTGATGAAGCGGCTCGGCGTCGCGTCCGAAGAAGCGAGCTGAGGCGCGCGTGGAGCGCGAGCTCGCGACCTCCGAACCGTCCGCGCGCGTCGACGCCTCTCGGGCGTCTGCGACCGCGACCGAGAGCCAGGGCGCGCGCCTCGCCCTCGTGCGCGCCGCGTGGATGGCGATCGGGGCTTGGCCCGCGTTCGCGGCGCTCGACGTCTACATGGCGCTCGTCCTGTTCCCCGTCAGCCGCCTCGGGCTCGTCTTGTTCTACCGGGCGCTCGGCGAGGCCATCAACCTCGCCGGCCTGTTCGTGTGCCGCCACCCGCGCGTGACGCTCCGTCAGGCGTACGTCGTCCACGCGATCACCTACGCGTCGATGGGGCTCCTCATCTCGCTCATGTCGCTCGAGCTCGGGGGGCTCCACAGCCGCTACGTCCACGGCGTCTCCATCGTGGTGATGGTGCGCGCGATCGTGGTGCCCGCGCGGGCTGGTCGCTCGCTCGCGTGGTCGCTGCCGGTGATGCTCTCGTTTCCGTGCGTGCACGCGATCGCGGGGCACCTCGTCGGGGTGACCGAGAGCGCGTTCTCCCCCCATCGCGCGGCCGTCTTCGCGAGCGACTACGTGTTCCTCGTCGGGTCCACCGTCGTCGGGTCGGCCGCCGGGCACCTGATCTGGACGGCCGAGCAGCAGCTCTTCCGCGCGCGGAAGCTGGGGCGATACCGCCTCGAAGCGCCGATCGCGCGCGGCGGAATGGGAGAGATCTGGCTCGCCTCGGACGAGGGGCTCCGGCGGCAGGTCGCGCTGAAGATCCTGCGTCAGGGGCCGGCGATGGGCTCGGCGGCGATCCAGCGCTTCGAGCGCGAGGCCAAGGCGGCCAGCAACCTCTCGAGCCCGCACACGATCCGCATCTTCGACTACGGCGCCACCGAAGATGGGCTCCGCTTCATCGTGATGGAGCACCTGGTGGGGGCGGACCTCGGGAAGCTGGTCGAGCAGCACGGACCGCTCCCGGTCGGCCGCGCGGTGTCGCTCGTGCGTCAGGCCTGCGAGTCGCTCCGAGAGGCGCACGAGCGGGGCATCATCCACCGGGACATCAAGCCGCAGAACCTGTTCGTGACCCGGGCGGGGGAGCAGTTCGACTGGGTCAAGCTCCTCGACTTCGGCATCGTGCGGCTCTCCGACGACGACGACGACCTCACCCGGCCGGGGGTGGTCCCGGGGACGCCCGCCTACGTCGCCCCCGAGCTGTGGGCGGGCGGCCGGGCCGACGTCCGCAGCGACGTCTATGCGCTCGGGGCCACGCTTCATTTTCTCCTCACCGCGAGGACCCCGAGCGCGTCGGACGATCGCGACAGCGGCTTCGTGTCGAGGCAGCGCGGCTCGGACGTGCCCGAGGCTCTCGAGCGCGTCGTCGCGCGCTGCCTCGCGCGTGAGCCGAGCGCTCGCTACGCGAGCGTCGCCGAAGTCGACGAGGCGCTCGCGAGCGTTCCGCTCGCCGCTCCGTGGACGGCCGAAGACGCCCGGTCGTTCTGGCTCGTGACGCACCCCGAGACGCGCGCCCGCTGGTCTGCCCAGACGGAGGCCTGAGGGCCGGTCCGTCGCCGCCCCGGATCGGCGGCCGACTCCGCGCCCCGACGGCGCGCTTCTGCGCCGAGGGCGCGCGGCGCGGCGGGCCCGGGCCGCGCGGCGCCCGTCACCGCGGAGCGATCGGCGCCTTCGTGGAACGCCCCCACGCGACGAAGGCCGCGAGGGCGCCGAGGAGCGTCGTCACGGCGATCTTGTCCCACTCGCCGTACATGGCGTGCGTGATCGACGCGAGGACCATGATCGCGACGAGCCCGAGCGCGGCGAGGGCCGTCAGTCGAGGCTTGATCCGCGTCGCCGCCGGCAAGACGAGGCCGATCGCGCCCGCCACGTCCGCCGCCGCGATGAACCGGACCCAGGGGCCCAGCGCGCCGCCGACCCAGGGCATCTGGGCTGCCAGCTTCTCGACCGGCATCGTGAGCTTCGTCAGCCCCGCGCCGAGGAACGCAAAGGCGAGGAGCCCCTGCGCGACCCAGAGGCCGATGTGGAGCCCCTTGCTCGCGGGTTTCGTGGTCGACGTCTCGGCTGGGGTCATGCGGCGATCTCTCCGACGCCCAAGCTAGTCGTCCCACGCCCGTCGTACCAGCCGCCGCGGATGGCGAGGGTGTCCCGCTCCTCGGAAGTCGTCGCCGGGCGGGCCCGCGCAAGATGGCAACCCGGATCGGACAGAGCTGATCCGCGCGGTGCTCGCCCTCGACGACCCTGCGTGAGAGGCCGTCCAGACCGGGCGGCTCGCGGGGGCGCAGGGCCCACGGGCCGCGAGCGACGTCCTCACGCCCCGGGCATCGGGAGGACCTCGAAAATCCCGGTCGCGGCGTCGGGGGACGCCCTCGCTCTTGGAGCGGGGCGCCCGGGGCGGGAGCGTGGGCGGCTCCGCGGCGACTCCGCGGAGCGTCGTGGCGCCCTGGCGGCTACGGCGGCTGCACGCGCGGCCGGGGCGACTTGGGGCGCGCAGTGCGACTATGCTGCGGGGCCATGAGCACGACGACCGCTGCGGGTGGGCAGCTCCACCTCGGTCCTGAATTCGCGTCGAACCTCGCGCGCGTGTTGCCGCTCCTCCTCGCCCCGGGGGCGCTGCCCGACGACTGGGACCCGCGGGCGACCACCTACGACCTCACGCGCTTCGACTCGGACGCCGCCTTCGCCGGTCGCTTCGAGCGAGCGGTCGCGGACATCCTCGAGCAGGGCACGACGGACGCGGGCCGGATCCGCGAGCGCCTCGTCGCCGTCGGGTTGCCGTTCGACTACGCGCGGCTCGGCCAACCCTTGTCGACGGTGTTCGAGCTCTACACCCAGGCGCGCACCCACGCCGCGCGCTGCTTCTCGTTCGCCTCGGTGACGAAGCCGTGGCTCTCCGTCGTCGAGTCCCCGACGCGGAGCCTCCCGGTGCGGATCTACGCCGCGGGCGCGCTGCCGATCTCCGACGAGAAGAAGCGAGAGCTCGTGGCCGCTGGCTGCGAGCTCCACGAGCGCTGGACCGGGGACCTGCCCGCGTCGAAGCCCGAGGTGCTCACCGTGCACGTGATGGACGCGCCGCCGTCCGGCGACGTGCGGTCGAGCGCCGCGGACGCGGTCTGCTACCCCGTGCCTGCGGGCGGCGTGCTCCTCGTCCGCGACGCGGCGCGCATCGCCCCTCACGGCATCCAGCTCATTCGAAAGCGCACGGTCTCCGCGCTCCTCGCCGCCGACGCGCGGGCCGAGCTCGAGCGGGCGGCGGGCGTCGAGCCGACTCCGCTCGCCGAGGCGACCGCGGCCGAATGCGACGCGAGGCTCCGCGCGCTCTTCCCCCAGATCCAGGTGAGCCTGTACTTCTGCACCGGCCTCGCGGCCGAGGCCGCAGCGTTCACCGCCGTCGGCGACGTCCTCGGCCCGGAGCCCGTCGCGTTCTTCTACGCGCAGAACGGCTACGGCGGCAGCGGCCAGCTCATCGCCGACATCCTGGCGCGGGCCGGCAAGCTCCGGCCGCGCCCGCTCGCCGTCCTCGGGCAGGACGCCGAGGGTCGCCGCGTGACGCTCGTCGATCGCGTCCTCGCGGAGCTGTCGACGCTCGCCGGCGCTCCTGCGTGCGTCTTCCTCGAGACGCCGACGAACCCCGAGCTCCAGCCGCACGACTTCGACGCGCTCATGGCGGGCCTCCGCGCGTACGCGGAGCGCTGGGGGAAGCGGGTGCCGGTGATCGTCGACACGACGCTCGCCCCTCTCTACCCGGTGTTCCAGAAGCCGTACGCCGAGGGCTGGCCGTTCGTCCTCGTGAAGAGCGGCTCCAAATACCTCACCAAGGGCAAGACGACGCTCGGCGTCGTCGCGTGCGCCAGCGACGAGGTGGCGCTCGCGATCGTGGAGCGCGCGCGCGCGCTCGGTCGCGACGCCGACTCGTTCGCGCGGCCGCACCAGCTCGCCGAGCTCCGCGCCGGGCTGTCGGACCTCGCGCCTCGCATGGCGGCGATCAGCGCCCACACGATCCGCCTGGCGAACGGCCTCCGGAGCGCGCTGCGCGCTCGGGGGCACGAGATCACGCTCTACGCGATCTCCGAGGCCCAGGTCGCCGAGGGCATGGCCTCGGGGATGCTCTCGTTCTACCTGCCGCCGGCGCCCACCACGCACCCCGACCTCGTCGACGAGTTCGTCGCGTATTTGCTCGAGCACGCGCCGACGCTGGTGAAGAGCCGCGTGAGCTACGGTCAATCGACGGGCGGAGGCAAACCGGACTTCTTCTACGTGATCAACCCGGAGGAGTCGACGCAGGGCGCGCTCTCCGCCGAGGTGAAGAACGCGCAGAAGAAGGACAACGTGCAGATCTGCCGCATCTCGGTCCCCGAGCACGCGGACGTCGACGGCCTCCTCGCGGCGGCAGAGGGGTTCTTCGCGCGGAAATACCCGCGGTAACGAGCGCGCGGTGGGGGCGTGATCGTGCGCTTCGACGGGAGCGAGCGCGCTCCCTCGCGCACGCGCTCGAAGCGCCTGCGGTCACCCCCCAGGTCGGCGCGGCCGGTCCGCCAGCGCCGATTCAGCTCGTGTCAGTTGCGCCGCGCGGGCGGCTTCCTACCATGCCTCTCATGTCGTGGCGCCGCCTTCGTGCTCTCGGGGTCCCTCCCGCGCTCTGCGTCATCGCGCTCGACCTGACATCGAGCGCGTGCGCCAGCGACGACGGTCCGGAGCCGTCGTCGGGGAGCTCGACCGAAGGGCCGGTGCGAACGTCGGTCGAAGTCGCTTCGTGCGAGCGAGAAGGCGCGGTCGGGATCTCGGTCGCCGTGAAGCAGAGCGAGGACTACGTCGAATACGACTGCCAGCTCGGCATGTGCTCGAAGGGTGGATGCAACGAGGACAACGCGTACGCGACGCACCGCGGCAGGCGCGACCTCGCGACGAGCTTTCGGATCCTCGACGCGACGTGTTCGCCCGACTGCAGCGTCGAGCCAACGTCCTCCTTCTTCCAAGAGACGGGGCAGCTCGCCGTCCACCGGGCTGGCCGAGGTGCCGGCGACGTCGACATCGCGTTCACGTTGCAGCTGCAGCGCGAGCCTTGGCGGCAGCGGCCAACGTTCGAGGCGGGGCCCTTCGTCACCGCCGGGGCGAGCCCCGTGGAGATCGTGTACCGCCGCCGAGTCGCGCTGACGGGTCGGTCGTGCAGTCCGCCGCCGGCGGACGCGGGGGCGGACGTGGAAGGCGCAGAAGGGGGAGCGGGCGACGCCGCGGCGGAGTGAAACCGGCCGACCGCGCCCAGGGCGGCGGTGGCGCCCCGTCGCTCGCCGGCGGTTGGCTCGCCTCGGGCCCGGGCGCGTCCGCCGTCAGGGGGCTGCGCTCGCGGGGACCACCTCGAGGAAGAAGCGCTCCCAGAAGACGCGCGCGCGCTCGATGCGCGTCTCGCCGTGGGCGGGGATCGACGTGAACGACCACACCGCGAGGTCACCAGGGGTGTCCTGCTCGTCGTTCTCGCCGTCGTCCAGCGCGCACGCGT